>WRLR01000009.1 GCA_009777515.1 Oscillospiraceae bacterium
GCCCCCGTCCCCTTCGCCCTACCCCCCGCCCCCGCATCCGCCTCCCCCCTCCCCGTCCTCGCCACCGCGCAACACGCCTCGACCAGCAATCCCGCACTCGCGGACTTCAATCTCCCCACGCACTTCCCCAGCCCCGGCATCGCGCCCGGCACCGGCCGCCTGTATATCTGGCGCGAAACAATGCGCCTGATTGCGAAAAGGCCGCTCACCGGCTACGGCATGGACACGCTTGTATATGCCTTTCCGCAGAACCATTTGGAAAAAGTGGCGGGCCTTGGCGACTATTCCTTTTATGTGACAAAACCGCACAACGCTTTCATAAGCTACGCCTACGGCGCAGGCATACCCGCCCTGTTATCGTTTATGCTTCTTAATATCTTTGCCGCTGTTGCCTTCCTGCGATGGTTCTTTGCACTCAGGAAAGCCCGCGAGAAGCCGGACTTATTAATAATGTGCGCATTTTTGGGATGGGCCGCGTACCTTGTGCAGGCTTTCGTAAACGACGACCTTATATCGACCGCGCCGCTATGGTGGACATTATTCGGCGTCGGCGCCGGTCTGCTCGCCGCCGCCGCCCCTATTACCCACGCCCGCTCCACTCACCCCGCAACCCACCCTGCAACCCAGCCCGCAACCCACCCCGCAACGCGCTCAAATGTATATTCATCACCTACTGACGCGTAGGAAATTTTACGAACAAATGTCAAGTAACGCCCCTGAAACACAGTAATGGCGCATAATTTCCGTTCTGTTACAATTTATTTACACTTGCATAGAAAGATTGACGCAAAAAAAAGTGGGTGATATAATCTCAAATAGTTCCCTCTGCGTCCCAATACGCGGGCGGAACAAAGCAGTCAATCAGACACCGCGCCATTGATCCTCGGGCTTGGCGTGGTTCGGTGTCTTTCATTGTGCCGGGCCCAAAATTTTGCGAGGAGGAAATGAGAGTTATGAGAGGTCTCAAAAAGCTATTGGCATTGTTAATATCGATCGCGTTACTCGCGACCGTTTTTGCTGTGCCGGTGTTCGCCGCAGATGAGGATGTTCCCCTATCAAACGGCGCAAAACTTGAGCTGCTCGGATTGCTGATAGGCGACGGTGACGGCGTAACCGATGCTTATCTCGCAAAAAGCTCAACAAGAATGCAATTGGCAATATTAAACGGCAGGTGGCTCGCGTACGAGCAGGAAGCGTATGATTTCGAAGATTGGGACGATGAAGTCAACTTCGTAGATTACGACGACCGCACCTCAGAAGCCGAATGGAACATGCTCGCGTATTACTACGCGGACCCGGACCTCGGCTTTATCGGCATTGGTTATGATGTATTCGCTCCGCAGGACAACATCACGAACAAGCAGTTGGCAAAAATCCTGCTCGTCGCGATGGGCTATCCCTATGGGGTAGATTATGATTGGGACGACATTCTTCTGTTCTCCGCCGATGTAGGCATCAACCTCGGCACACGCGAAGTCGGGATCACAAACAGTGGCCTCGCCGACGCTATGGTAGCCGCGCTTGAGTCCCTCACCGCGTTTGGCGACGACGATGAGCCCATGACCTTCGCGCAGTTCCTGATGGAGCTTGGCGTAGTGACTGAGGAAGACCTTATCGCCGCCGGCATCGCCTACATCTGGGGCGAAGAGCCGGTAGAACCCGACACAGAGCTCCCGACGCTTGAGGTAGTGAGCGCGACCGCCAGCAACTTCGCTGAAGTCGAACTTACATTCAACCAGAAAGTGGATCCGGAGTCGGTAGACTGGGCCATCGCGAAAATTGACAACCTCAACACATCGTCCGGCGCTAAGATTTATGTCGTTGAAGACTACGGCGACGACAAAGTCGTGCGTATCTTTGAGCCCGAAGGGTTCGTCGGCGCCCAGAACGAATACCGCACAGTTTCGCTGTCAGGCCTCCGCACATCGGGCGGCGTGTCCATGACCGCGTTCTCGCAGCAGATCACCTTCCGCGATTCCACGGCGCCGTCCATCGACAAAGTGGTAGCGAAAGGCAATACGCGCTTGGATGTATATTTCTCCGAGCCGATCAACACCACAGACGCCGCAGTGAAGAGCGCTGTTGAGAACCTGTCCAACTATCAAGTCGGCGGCAAAGTGCTTTCGGCTTCCCGCCCGACCATCAACGACGACGCGGACACCAACACTTCCCGCATAGTCACAATCAAGAGCATCAGGACGACCCTCTCCCCCGGCGTGTATGTGCTGGGTGTGCTGGGCGACGGCTTCAAAGATTTCGCGAACAACACCCTTGGCTATCAAACAGCCGAGTTCGAAATCGTAGCCAAGACCGAAGGCCCGATCGCGCAGAGGGTACTGGATCCTGTATATCAGTACAAAGTCATGATCGAGTTTGACGACGAGATTCAAGACGACGCGCAGATCCGCTGGGTCGATGGCAGCAGGACGCATACCTCGGACAAGACGACAGTTAAGGACAATGTCGCTACATTCGAGTTTACGGCCGCGAACAAGGTCATCCCGATAGGCGGCACGACGATTACACTCGTCAACGCCAAAGACTATTGGAACAACCCGGCGCAGGCCCCGCTGAGCTTCGACATAGTGCCTGTGGCTGATACCCTACGTCCGGCGGTCGTGTCTTACGGCGCGGATTCCGACGGCGAAATCTGGATCAAGTTCAACAAGGCCATCAGGTCTCCGGATACGGGCAAATGGGCGTTCAAGCGCGGCGATGACACGCTGTATGGCGATGACTGGGATACCGTGTTTGATTCCGAGAAGGACGACAAGAAAGTCACCTTGAAGCCGCGTACGGACGATGCGAAGAAGGCCGGCCTCTATGCCATCACCATCAAGGGCGTACAGGACACCGTAATTCCGATAGCCAACGCCAACACGAACCTTGACGTCACCATCGAAGTCGATGTTCCGGACCTTGAGGCGCCGTTCATCAGCAGCGCCACATGGGGCAGGGACAGCAATGGTGCCGCCGACAGAAGGATCATCAACATTTACTTCAATGAGGAAGTAGACTACAGCACCGCCGTAACGCGTGGGAATTACAGGACAAAGGTCTCAACTGAGTCCAATTTCAGGGCTCTCCCGAATACGGCCAAAGTAGAACTGCTCTCCGGTAACAGGACCGTAAGGCTCACATTTGTAGACGCTTTCCCGGCGCAGACAAATGCTACCCCACCGGTAGACATTAATGTGGATGTTTCCGCTATAGACGTACAGGATCTGTATGGCAACCGTTCAAACTCCATTGCAGCGGTTGGCGATGGTCACCCGTCTACAGTTAAGAGCATCAAAGCCACCGGCGTAAGGAAGATCGAAGTTGAGTTTACGACCGAGGTTACCACATACGAAGTCAATAACTTCACGTTAGTCAACGCTATTGGCGCCACGACTGCGTTGCAAGGTATTGCTGTTGATTATGTGACGCTCGACGGCAAAAAGGTCATAGTCAACCTGACTGCCGACCTGTCGCCGACGGCACAGTTCAGAAATAACAATGTGTTCCTGAGAATCAATAATCAGGACGTAGCTTCACAGATAACGGCTGACGTAACTGATAATACCACCACACCACCTACTGTTACTACGGCTGATTCACAGTGGAGAGTTACAGACGGCATCGCCCCGCTGGTAGTCCAAGATAGTTATTTCAAAACCAGCGACGATTACAATATGGGCGGTGAAAACTCCACCTCCTTGTTCATCATATTCAACGAGCAAATCAGGACCAAAGGCTCGTCGATGAACGAAGTGTTCGGAACCATCAAGTTTGGCAACGATGTCATCGTCAACGGCGTAACCGAAAAAGACGATTACGTAGTATCATGGGATGTTATATGTGATACAACCCTTGTTAATGGTGAGCAAGTTGCAATGGCGGTTCCTGGTAGTCAGGAAAACGAATACTACATTGAGTTAAAGTTTAAGGAGACCGCTACAAGCGGCGCAATTGACATCAGGAGCAGGAACATCACAATGACGTACAACAGGCACCCCAGTTTCCTCCTCTCAGACATGGCCGGTAACGAGCTTGGCGCCACCGCGTTCAGCGATATAACGTTTGAAGGCGTAAGAATCAGGCCGTAACCTGGCAACCATCAACAACCCGGTGGGGCGGCTTTAAACAGTCGCCCCACTCAACCATTAAAATCCAAGGGCCGCCCGCCAAAACGGGCGGCTCTTTTTCTGCCGACATAAACGACTACCATATGTAGTCGCAGTCGTTTGCAAGCGGTTGCCAAAAGCAATCGCCACAGCAATAATTTATATGTCATTATCGTGACGAAACTGATTTATATTAGTAACGCCCTTGTATAGCAGTGGTTCTACATTGTAAAATAGTCATAACATATATTTATTCCATTCAAAAGACAAACGGAGGTCGAAAATGAATAGTAAGCGAATGATCAAGACGCCGCAAGTAGTTATGATATTAACATCGCTGGCCATTGTGTTGGCTCTTGCGCTGGGGGCGGGGCCCGCCGGGCTGCCCGGTCTGGGCGCCGCATCGGTCGCCGCATCGTCCGGCACAATTAGGGCTGGCGAAGTGGACTGCGCGTATATATGCTCCGAGCTGGGCCTGCTGCTCGGCGAGGGGCAGGGCGTGACAGACGAATACCTCGCGCAGTCGACCAGGCGCTACCAGGCGGCGTATCTGACGCTGCGCCTCGTCGGCAAGGAGGCGGAGGCCGAGGCATATACAGGCACGGGTAACTTCAACGACGTCGGCCACCTGTACGCGGGCGGCCAGCGCAGGACTGCGTACCTGCGGGCCCACAGCGCGCAATACGGCTGGGAGGGCGATGGCTCGAACAACCTCATGCCGGATACCATGGTGACGGCGCAGCAGTTCTATAAAGTGCTTCTGACGGTACTCGGTTATCAAGCCAACGTGGATTACCCGTACGAGGATACGCTCGCATTCGCGGATCGTACTACGGGCATGAGGGAGTGCCGCAACATATCGGGTGGGCTTATCAACGACGAAATAGCCATTATGATGGTCGAGGCGCTGGTCACCCTCATGCGCGGCCAGACATACACGCTCGCCGAGTTCCTCGCGGAAGAAGGCGTCATTGACTTGAACAAGGCGCGGGAGCTGGGAGTCATCGGCAGCGCGAATGTCATAGACGTGGGGCCGTCCCCGACGCCGACCCCGGCGCCGACGCCGACGCCGCCGGCTCTGCCGTCCACGCTCGTGGCGGACAGCATATCTGCGACCAATTTCGCGGAAATCGACATAGTGTTCAACCAGGCCATCAACAAAGACTCGATTGACCTCAACTATTTTAAAATCAACGGCGGCCCGCTGCTCGCGACGGACTATGTATATGTCCCCGAAGGCAGCAACAACGCCACGCTCAGGATATATAGGGAGAACGGCTTTGTGACGCAGCAGGGGCAGCGCGTTAAAGTCAGCGTCAGTAAGGTCCGTTCGGCCAACAACTCGCTGGAGATGACCGGCGTTGATGATCGCGAGATATCGATCTACGACAACCAGACGCCGTCCCTGACCTCTGTGGAAGCCATAGGCTTGCGTCGCGTGCGCCTCGTCTTCTCGGAGCCCATCAGGACAGCGGACAATGCTGTCAGAAACTACGCCACATACAAGTTCAACAACAGGGTGATGCCCGCGTCGGACGCCATTGTATGCAACGGTAGGGAAGTGTACCTTAACTTCTCAGCGCCGCTCGAGGTCGGCCGGAACACGCTGACCATCGACACGAACCGCATATACGACCTGGCGGGCTTCCCGATATTCGATGTCATCGACCGTGAGTTTAATGCCGCAGAAGACAGGGACGCGCCGCAAGTGGTCAGCGTCGATGCCTGGCGCGAAAAGGTGGTCGTAGAGTTCTCCAAGGAAGTGCGCGACCAGGTCAGGTTGTACTGGCAGGACGGCAGCACGCGCCGCAGCGCGCAGAACGGCACAAAAGACCCATATGCCCGCAACATCATGACATTTACCTTCGCGGAGGGCCAGTATCTGCCCATCAGCTC
Organism: Oscillospiraceae bacterium; assembly: GCA_009777515.1. GTDB lineage: Bacteria > Bacillota > Clostridia > WRLR01 > WRLR01 > WRLR01. Next base: position 6,003 of record WRLR01000009.1, read on the forward strand.
GACGGAAATAGTCATCGAGGGCATAGTCGACATGAACGGTAACACAGCTTCGGACTACCGCGCGTCGGTCACCCCCAAGTTTGACACGGACAGGCCCACTGTTGTGTCCGTCGAATCGCCGGGCGCAAACGAAATAATCGTCGGCTTTTCAAAGCCGGTCAGGCTTGGCACAGCCAACAACAATCGGTTTACTTTGAGAAACAGCAACAACGTCACGGTAACGGTCAGTGTGCAGGCATACACGCCGTCGGGCGCGTCCGCCCCCGACCAGCGCTACATTAAGTTGACGGGTTCCATACCGGCAGGCACATATACGCTGACGGTAGTCAATGTCGAGGACACGACGGCGCAGATCAACAGGTCCGTCGAGGAGTCGCGCACGGTGGTAGTCGCGGACAAGGCGCCGCCGTCGGTCGTGAGCGTTACAGCGGATAGGGATTATTTCAGGGTAGCGCTCAAGTTCGACAAGCAGATCGACTGGGGCTCCGCTTACGATATCGCGAACTACCAGTATTTTGACCCGGTACGTGGGCATGTCGAGGTCCCGAACGGTACGGGGGTCATTCTAGAAAACGACAATATGACAGTCGTGATCACGTTCCCGTCCGGGGGCTGGGTGATCGGGAGCGGCAACCAGGTGGATCCCGACGCATTCAGGAAGTATGTATCCACGGACGGCGCCAATGAGCTGCGCATCATGAACATTAAGGACCTGAACGGAAACGCCATGGAGCCCACGTTGATAGACGTGCCCGGCCCGACCACCAATGTCGCGGCCGCGAAGCTGCTCCCTGCCGTATACGCCGTGTCGTCGCAAAGGCTCATGATGAGGTTCGAAGCCGCGGGCGCCCTGCCGACAAACGCCGCTTCTCAAGACTTCATTGTCAGGGCGGGGAACCAAAACCTGAATTTTAGAAGCATGAGCAGCAGCAGCATCAACTCCTCATCGAGGGAGCTGTATATCGACTTTGATACGTTCGATCTAAATACCGACGGGACATACGGGACGTCGCGCACGCCCGTCACCGTCGCGATGGTCCCGCCGAACCAGGTGAGCTACACGAAGACTGCGCTCGGCGTCGCGCTTGAAATACAGGGCGGCGTAACTTTGACGGTCACGGACAACATAAAGCCGGGGCTGCACGAGTCGTATCGGGGCAACCGCTCTGCCGGGAGCGCGCCGAACTTGGCGAACGTGTCGTTCCCTGCCCTCACCAGGGATCAGGTGCTTGTTGTGTTCGACGAGCTTATCCAGTTCCAAGGCTACACGGGCTCACAATTGATCTATATCTTAGACGTAAGGCTCGAAAGCCAGCCGAACACCTCGATCAGCCCGTCCCTTTACACGGTGACGGCGTATGACAACCAGCTCAACGACACCAGTGCGTCTAATACGGTCAACACGCGCATGATCGTCGTTACGTTCGTGAACCCGATAAACGAAGCCGTCAATGTGTCGGTCCGCGCCAACACCCTCTGGGACGGCAACCGCGATGCCTACAACAGCAACATCATGAACGAAGCCTTCGAAACAGGCTTCCTGTGGGGATACTAATATATTGTAAATTTATTGCAAAATGTAACTGTATCATTTATTATAAGCGTATATACGATGTACAAGTAACCATATAGTTTATAGGTGGGCAATGCAACAAGGTCCCTAAGGCGCGTAGGTGCGATGTCGAAAAAACTGATCATAGCCGCACTGATTGCTGTTTCCATAATCCTAGCCGCAGTAGTCGGCCCGGTTCCGGTATGCGCGAACAACGGGCCGACTATCAGCAGGGCGGCCGTAGTGTGCCGCGATATCGGCGTGCTGCGAGGGGGCATTAACGGCGTCGACGAGGCATACTTGTCGTCATTTGCCACTCGCCTGCAGGCCATGCACATCACGGCGCGCCTCATGGGGCGGGAAAACGCCGCTGTTTCGTATGCCTGGACGTCCAATTTCAACGACGCCCATTTGGTGGATTACGAGGGCGGGCGCAACCTTCTCGCGTATGTGAAGGCCAATCCGGTGCTGGGCTGGCAGGGCGATCAGCAGGGCAATGTCAACCCGCTGGGGTACATGACCGCACAGGCTATGTACAAAGTGCTGCTGAGCGTACTCGGCTATGTCCCGGAGGCGGATTTCGATTGGGACGCGACGTTGGCTTTCGCACACAAACTGGGGCTGCGCGCCCTGGCGCCAAAGCGAGGGTACCTCACTAACAACGATATCTCTTTCATGCTTGTCGAAGCGCTGAAAACGCGCATGAAGAACAGCGAGGACACGCTGTGCGAGTACCTGACGGGCATCGGCGTGATCAGGGAGAGCGCCGCTTACACGGCAAACATGCTCCCCGGCAGCCCAGGCTTCGCGCCGCTGCTTTCATACAGGAAGGGCGGCCCGCTGCTCGTGGCGGTCCTGCTCGCGGAGGAGCAAAAGAAAGTCAGCATCCGCTTCAATACAGAGCTTAACCCCACATATGCGAAGGCGCTAAAGAACTATAACTACTACATGCCCGGCACGGGCTACATCCCGCTGCCGGGCAAGTGCCAAACGAGCATGCTCGACGAGTACACCGTCGTGATCCAGTTCCCCGGCGAGGGCTGGCTGTCGTACAGCGAACGTGTGGAGTCGGACGCATTTCTGGCGTATATCGCCACGGAGCGGAAGAACGAGCTGCGGGTCAGCGGCCTGTACGACGTCGACGGGGCGCCGCTGCGCGACGTACTCATAGACGTCCCGCCGCCATCGCGCTAGCCCCGCCAAAGGGCGCACGCCGCCACTTTTTAATCCATCCATTTTCCTATATAATTAGTAATGTGTAAAATGTAAATGTAGGGTGCGACGCCCCATCGACGTAGTTGATGTCAGCATCATAGTTGACGTTTGGCGCACCGCAACATGGCACGACGATCACACATATTTTATGTAGAATTTGTGCTCTATTTACGTTTTGTGGTTTGCATAATTATATGCGCAAATGAACAAACATAACACAATCCGTACATACTACATAAACAACACCTGAAACAATACTTGAAATAACATCTGTAACAATTCTAAAACAATATCTGTAACAATACCTGCTAACTTGTAATTGCTTGAGGTGCAACGATGACAACCAACAAACATCCCAATGGCCGCCCCGCTCCCCATCACCGGAACATCAAATATCCGGCGGCAACCTCGGCTATGCTCACCCTCGCAATCGCCCTCGCCCTGGCCATCGCAGTCGCCTTTGCCCTGGCGTTCGCCCTCTCCGCGCCCATCTCCGCGCACGCGGCGCGGTCCATCGATCCCCAGCCGCCGCCGGGGGCGACCCCCGTTCCGACTGGCAACGTCCCCATAACCACGCCGACGCCGCGCCCGACGTCCACCCCCTGGAATCAGTTAGGCCATAATGTCACGCCCAGGCCCGACCCCACGGCGAACCCCATGATACAGCAATTCATACGCGAGGACGTCGAGCGGGCGTCCAAAATCGACGTCGCGCCGACGCCCCCGAACGCCGCAAAAGACAAACAGTTGAGCGCCAAACAGGCGGCCGACTTCGCGGTGACCGCCGCAAAGGCGAGCTTCCTCGGCATGGAGATAACGCGGCTGAACATCCAAAAACAGGTCGATTCACTGCGCGAAAGCGTGAACATGGCGATCCAGGTACTGGACGCGGACGACCGCTACAGGGTGCTCCTGGATGCGGAGGACCTGTGGGGCGATCGGCTGGAAGAGGACCTGCAGTTTGAGCTTGAAATGTACCGGATGATGGACTATAAAGAGCTGACGTCCGACGAGCGTAGGGAGCTGATATCGGTCCGCGACATGGGCTACGAACGCTTCAACTTAAATATTAAAAGGGTCGACTATAATATAGAAATCGTGCGCAACCAGGTGATATACGCGGCGTACGCGCAGTACGCGGGCATCGCGAAAATGCAGGCCGCGATAGCGATTACACAGGAAGCGCTGGATTTGCAACTCAAAAACCTGGAAATTCTCAGGGTGAAATATGAGCTTGGCACAGCGACGCGCATCGAGGTCGAGAACGCGGAACTGTCATATGAAAAGGCCCAAGTCGACATGCGCAGGCAGAAGCGCTCCCTGACGTCTCTGACGACAGGCTTCAACCGGCATGTCGGCGAAAACCTGGCGACGACGTACCAGGATTTTGACAGGGCGCAGCTCGCCCCCCCGCGCAGCGACAGCCCAGTGGATTCGTATATCAAGCGCGCCTTGGAACAGCGCAGCGAAATATTGCTCGCGAAGCAGGAGATGGAGCTGGCGCAGCGGCAGGTAGTGCTGTATGAGACGGAGATTACCAAGTTCTCTACGCTCGACGACAAACAGGACGCCGCACAGGCCGCAGAGGAAGCGGAGATCGATTACGACGCCGTGCTCTGGGATGTGGAAGCGGAAATCAACGAAGCATACAAGCAACTGGTCGCGCTGCGGGGCGTCACCGCGTATTACGAGTCGCAAATAGAAACGGCGCAGGAGAACTACGATAGGATGCAGGTTCTATTCGAAATGGGCATGACGACCGCCGTCAGCGTGGAACAGGTTGGCATGTCTCTCTCGCAGGCAAGGATGCAGCTAGAGAACAACCTGATAGACATATGGCTGCAGCGCCAAAAACTGGACATAATAAGCAGCATAGGCCCGGGCGGCCTGTAGAGAATGGAGAACACCATGATTAATGCCAATATTATCCTAAAACCTGGAATAATAAAATCCGCCGCAGCGATGGCGATTGCCCTATCCGTAAGCGCGGCGTCATTGACAATGTCAGCCGCCGCCACCACTACCGCCGCCTCCGCCGCCGCCAATATACCCAGGTACCCGGAGGCCCGGGGCATCGTCGACCTGACGCTCGCGACGATGAACGCCCGCATCGCGGTGGACAACGAAGACTACAAGGTTTCCCAGAAAAGGGTGGACATCTATCAGCGGCGCCTCGCATCGGCGATGCACGACAAATACCTCGCGGAGAACAAAGACCCGCCGCAACCGGTGTTTTCGGCGCAGCGCGTGGCATACGAAAAACAGCTATATATCGACTGGCGCAACGCGGAACTGGAGCATGAGCGGTATCTGAACGAATTGAGCGATAAACTCGACCGCATCAAAAGCAGCCTGAAAAAACAGTATACAGACATCCTCGATCTTGAGCGCGCCTTAAAAACATACGACGATGAGATGGAGAAGCTGAACGCCAATATTGAGCAGCTCACGGCGCAGATTAACGTGGGCGTCGCGAAACCGAGCGACATGGACGTCTACACCGCCCAAAAGATGAAGTTGGAAGCGGATATAGCCGCAAGGCAGCGCGATATCGAACTTGCGAAATACAACCTAAAAGCCGATTTGAAGATCGATCAATATAAAGAGATCCGGCTGGGCGAATATAACGAGCAGTTCATCCGCTTTAACGACGTAAGGATTGAAAGGCTGGTGAGCGACGCGGTGGACGGCAGTTTTGCTGTGAACAGCAACGATAAAAAACTGCAGATATTAAAAGACGAGCGGGCCATAATGCTCCAATGGGACCGCGAAGGCGCCATGCTGTACAACCTGCAAAACAACGAAGTGTCCATCAAAGAGACCGAATATGCTCTGATAAACGCGCGCAAAACAGAAGAATCCGGGCTGTGGTCCGACTATTACAGCCTGCTCAATCAGGAGGATCAAATCGAGATCGAGCGCATGAACGTCCAGATTGCCGAGAACGACTACAACATAGTGGTAGCGAGGCTGAACCAGGGGCTGGTGACGCCACTGGACGAGCAAAACGCCCGCCTGGCGCTGGAAAACGCGAAAACCACACACCAAACGGCAATCAATAACTACATGCGCATGAGCGGAGATTTTCAGCTCCGGCTAGCCAAATAACGCATATACACAGCGTGTATATCGCACTGTGCATATACACGCATAGTGTATATATAACACGCACTGTGTATATATAACACGCACCTGGCGTTCTGATATTATGAACATAGTTTAAATCACGACATTAAAATTGAACATAATGGACAGCGGGGATGGGTATATGAGTGATCAAATGCCATACCGTAAACTTCCGTCGTCCGGCGTCAGCATATCGGCGCTGGGTTATGGTTGTATGCGCTTCCCCCGCGTCGGGGTTTCGGTGGACGAGGCGAAGGCCGAGCGGCTGATCACGACGGCGCTTGACTGCGGGATTAACTATTTCGATACCGCATTTATATATCCGGGCAGCGAAAGGGCGCTGGGGAGAACCCTTTCGCGGATGCATGCCCGCGAGCGGGTCTTGATTGCCACTAAAATGCCGACAATGCTGGTCAAAAACCGCCGCGACATGGATAGTACTATCGAAAAACAATTGGATCACCTACATACGGACTATGTGGATTTTTATCTGGCGCACACGCTGACTTCGTTCGCAGACTTTGAGAGGTTGGTAGAAAAGGGCTTCAACGAGTTTATTGAGGACGAGCGCGGGCGCGGGCGGATCCGCAGCGCGGGTTTTTCATTTCACGGCAATGTGCATGAGTTTAAGCGTATTGTCGACGTTTACCCATGGGATATGTGCATGATCCAATACAACTATATAGACGAGCATTTTCAAGCCGGGCTCGAAGGGCTCCGTTACGCGTCGAGCAAGGGGCTCGGCGTGATTGCCATGGAGCCGCTGCGCGGCGGGCTGCTCGGTAACGTATTTTCCAACGAGGTGCGAAAACAGTTTGACGAATATATGGCGGTGGCCGACGCCGATCCGTCCGCGACCATAAGCAGGACGCCTGCAGAACTGGCCCTCCGCTGGGTGTGGAAGCACCCGGAAGTAACATGCGCCATATCCGGCATGAACGAAGTGGCATACATAAAAGAAAACGCGCAAACCGCGTACGCGATTAATACTGCCGCCGCGACGCAAGCGGGCGAAACCCCATCATCCACAGCCACAACGCAAGCGGGCGAAACCCCATCATACGCAGCCGCGACGCAAGCAGGCGTTACCCCATCCGCCGCGACGCCTACGAAGAACTCCCCCGCAACAGCTACAAACGCGGACATATCCGCTATGCCCGAAGGGCTGGCGCATTTTACCAACTCCGAACAAAATGCCGTTGACGCCATAAAAAACTACTACAACGCGAACCTGCGCGTGAAATGCTCCTCATGTTCCTACTGTATGCCATGCCCATACGGCGTAGACATACCAACATGTTTTTATTGGTACAACAACTATAGTATGAAAAAGACGCTCTTGTCTAACATACGCTACATCTTGTCGACAGAGGGCGCCATCAACAACAGGCCGTCCAAAGCCTCGCTGTGCAACGCATGCGGGACATGCGAGCGGAAATGTCCGCAAGGCATAGAGATACGCGAAAACCTGAGAGCAGCCGCAAAAATGCTGGAAAAAAATTGGCTGCGCCTTCCGGTTAAAATGATCCTAAATTTCATATCCAACCAATAGAACCGATGCCTGCTGTCTTATTCCTTGACGCTTTTGAATGCCTTGTGCATATAGCGAATTATATCGGTCGCCCGCATCGAGCGCTCGCCCAGGTCCGCCGCCGCACAGTCGCCCGCGAGCCCATGCAAATATACAGCCGCAGCCGCAGCCTCCGGTACGTCCATGCCCGCTCCGATGAACGCCGTGATCATGCCTGTCAGCACATCGCCCGAGCCAGCCGTCGCCATGCCGGGGTTGCCCGTCGGGTTCACATACACCCGCCCGTCGGGCGCGGCGATTATGCTGTGGTGCCCCTTCAATACAAGCGTTACCTTGAACTTTACGGCGAACTCCCGCGCGAGCGCGAGCCTGTTGCGTTTGATATTTACGACCGAAGTGCCGAGGAGCCGCGCCATTTCCGCCTCATGCGGCGTCAGGACGGCGGGCGCGTTCAGCCGCCCAAGCAGCGACACGTCCGATGCGACCGCAGTCAGCGCGTCGGCGTCGATAACAAGCGGCTTGTTTACCGCCGTGATGATTTTGCGGATCGCCCTCGCTGTTTCCTGATCCGTCGACATGCCGGGCCCAATAGCGACGGCGTCCATGCGCCCGGCGTAATTGGCGATAGCGTCCGCGCTCTCGTAGCTGATGGTCCTTTCTACATTCGATCCCGCGCAGAGCGTAATCGCTTCGGTGATCGACGACTCATATATGTGCGCAAGGCTGCCGGGCACCGCCAGGTACACCAGCCCCGCCCCGGCAGTCAGCGCCGATTCCGCCGCCATGCAGCCCGCGCCCGTCATGCCGGGCGACCCCGTGATGAGGAGCAGCTTGCCGTAGTCGCCCTTGTGCGTTTCGCGTTTTCTGGCCGTCATTAATGGCCCGACGTCCAGCGCGTCCATGAGCCTTGTTTCCCAGGCCGCGCTATCGATAACATCGCCCGGCAGCCCGATATCAATCAGTTCCACAGTGCCTGCGTTTTCCGTGTCCGGGCCGGAAATGAGCCCCGTCTTTAAAAAGCCCAGCGTCAGCGTCACATCCGCGCGCACGCACGCCCCGGCGGCTGCGCCCGACTGCCCGTCGAGACCGCTCGGAGAATCAATGGAAACAATTTTTTTGTTGGCGCCATTTATCGCGTTGATGGCGCTTTCGTACGCGCCCTCCGGCTTGCCGCGATAGCCCGTGCCGAAAATGGCGTCTACGATCAGCTCCGCCCGCGCTATGCAGAATGGTAAAATGTCGTCAATCGTTTCGCTGGTGGCAAATATCGGATTGAGGCCGAGGCGCTCGCATATTTCAAGGTTGACTTTCGCGTCGCCGCGAATTTCGTCCCTTGCGGCGAGCGTCAGTATAAACACGCTGTAGTCGCGCAGATGCAGCTTGCGCGCCGCAGCGAACCCGTCGCCCCCGTTGCTGCCTTTGCCGCAGACGAATAAGATGTTGCGGCCGACGCCCGGCTCAAACAGCCGCCCCGCATGCTCGTCGATGTATTCCGCAATCCCGCTGGCCGCGTTTTCCATCAAAACGATGCCTGGTATGCCATACTCGCGGATTGCCGCTTGATCCAATCCGCGCATCTGCGCGGGGGTTACCAATAAATTTCGCGCGTCATTCCGGGCCATATCAGTCGCCATACACAGACTGCGCACAAATCGCCTTGAAAACAGCAATGTCATACATAACAAGTACCATTTTTATACTTGTTTTCTTGCGCCACAGTTCTGCCCTTTCTTTTAATTTTATGCTTAACGCCATTCCCCTCGACATTAAATGAACCCTAAGATGAAGCGTCGCCCCGGCAGTGCAGTTGACGTTTAGCGAGCCCCGTGTCATGTATATTTAAAGCTATACATTATTTTATATTATATTACACGCGGGTGATTAACAATCGCCCCTACAGTGCTTATATGTTTGTAGGGCGCGATGTCTTCATCGCGCCGATGTATTTATTCCAGTAAGGTATACAGTTAATCTAGCGTATAATGAATGTCGATAGATTCGATCTGTTTAGCCCCGAGCAGCCCATGTAAAAAATTATATGTATCGTTGATGGACTCGCCCAGCGTAGCGCGTTCATCGATACTGTTCTTTAGCGTATTGCGCATGCCTTCGATTTGCGTGTCGAGCTCTGCGACGCGGGTCTGCGATTTTTTCATGCTGCGGTACAGGTATGCGATTGCAATTTCAAGCAGCGCGATGTTCCCCTTTTTAATCTCCGCGTCGAGTTCATAGCCCTTTTGTTCAATGAGCAGCTCGCGTTCGCCGAGCTCTCGCGCCCTTGCCTCGCATTCTTCCAGTTCAGAAAGTGCCGATTCGTTGCCGCCATTGGCGATGATGTCGGCCAGTTCCGCTATCCTGTTTAGCTTTACCTGCCTCTCAGCCTGATTCATGTTGTTTTCCATATGCAGGCGCGTCTTCTCGTCCAGGCAGGCGCGTATGGCGCCCTCCGCTTTTATTATTGGCGGAGTCTTTTCGATGGAAGTGAATAGGCGATCCCAACGCTCATCCAGTATGAGGACGCCGACGCCGGCGTTGCGGAGTGTACGTTCGTCTATGCTTATCTTTTTTGGGGGCAAAAGTCCGTCGATGATCTTGCCAATTATTTTTTTTGCCATCCCGTTTAAAACCCGCCAATCTTTATATCAATATCTGATGTCCGTTTATGCGCGGAGGCCATTTTACCGGTAGATTTGTTGCCTTTGGTAGCTGTCAGATGCCCATTTACGCGCGGAGGCCCTTCACATATGAGTCGTAGATGCCGATGATCATATCCTCTATATCATATCGGGAGCGGACCGCTTTTTCTTCAAGCGCTATGAAATGCTTCCGGAACGCGTCGTCGCCGATTAGCATGAGGACGCGGCGCGCTAACTCGTCTGGATCGCCGAAGTCAACAGGCTCGAATACAGCGCCAAGTCCGCTATATAACGCTTCGCCACCATTTACTTCGTCATCTCTGATCTCGTCGCCCCTGACTTCGTCATCCCTGACTTCGTAGTCTCTGACTTCGTCATCTTTGATCTCGTCGCCCCTGATTTCCTCGCGCTCTCTCTCGCCGCCCCTTTCCTCCCCTGCATTGCTTTTTTCCGTAGCAAAAGCCGCCTCGACAAAACCTTTGTCGTTGGTCAGCGTAGGCACGCCCAATGCGATGGCTTCAGCCACAGGATACGGAAAAAATCGATTTTCAGAATAATATACGCACAAATCTGCTTGGCTGTACAGCGCCATTCGCGCCGACGCGCACTCAAGGTTGTGCAATTTTACGCCGACCATATTATTTTTAGCAGATTTGCTTAGTTTAGATTCAGCCTTATATTTAAAACTGCGTAGCTTAATTTTTGTTTCCGCTTCCACCCAATTGCCCACCTGTACTGCGGACCAGGTGGATTTGGCGTCAGGCGACACGTCGTTTTGCGAAGCGTCATTTTCTGCCATACTGCTAAGTGAAACGCCGTTATCCGCCATGTCGTTATCCGCCGTACCGCTACCCGCCATGCCATTATCCGCCGTACCGTTACCTGCCGTGCCGTTATCTGCCGTACTGTTTATCGCAGCGCTGTTACCCGCCGCACCGTTTATCACCGTACCATTACCCGCCGCGCCGTTTTCTGGATCGAACCCACCGTTATCACCGCCCCCATTTCCCGATAAACGAGCTATCTCTACGCAATCGTTGAGATCAAGGGTGTTTATCAGCTCCACTGCGTAACGTAAGCCATAATCCGAATTGGTCGCTATAATAAACCGAATGCTATATTTATTCGAAAACCGCGTTTCAAAATCATGTAGCATCCGCAAAACCAAATCGGCAAAAGAATCATAAACCGTTCCATCGCCAATGGGATCCGAATCCGCAATCATGAGTATAGTAATACCATCCTCAGCAGCATCCAATGCCGTTTTCTCCACCGCATCTATATCAACGCCCGCGTACCCCACCAGCGAAGAACCTGTCCTCGCCGCTACCGTGTCTGTACCTGCGTCCATACCTGCGTCTCTACCCGTGTCCATACCCGTATCCGTACCTGCGTCCGTACCCGCCTCCGCCATCGCTTTGCGCTTCGACCATTGGTTTAAATCAATGCCGCAATTTATGCGTTTGATTTTCTTCATCCCTATGAACCGGTCTAACAGCACGCCCGCAATATACGCATCGATGGCGATAAACTCGTCGCACCACAAGGATATAACCCGGTTTAACAAATACGCCGATACAGCATTTTCGGTGGCTGCGTGCGCCGTGTAAATATGCACGATTGGGGCGCCGAGAAAACGAACGGCGCAGGCCAACCTGAACGCAGACTCATCATGCGTGTGTATTATATCTATTTGGTATGTCGCACACATTTCGCGCACAATCAGAGCGGCGCGAAGTGCCGACATACCGCTCTTTCTTTGCCGAATCGGCGGCTGTTGCTGCATTTGCGCATTGGTTTGCCCCATCTGCGCATTTGTGTGTTTTAAATAAGGGATTTTATATGTCCGTGCCCCAAGTGCCTGCAACGAATCTATAAAGTCCGTTTCCAACGAGGCCCGCGAAAACGGATCGTACGCAGCATGGACATCGACGCCATGTCGCGCAAAAAACCTCGATTCATCAATTATATTGCGCTGCACGCTTTCATGGGGACAGTCCCCCAATAAATGTAAAACTGTTAGCATGTATATATAATTCCCCAGGGAGTAAATATTCAAATATGTTTATTTATGAAGATTAGCATAAATGACGCTAAAATTCAATTTATTCGGATAGTGTTTTAACGGCGTAATGATTGATAATAAAAATTTGTCAGCGGCGCCCGCGTAGGCGCCTATGTAATATGCGTTGTATAAAACCGCGCATTTCGTCGACGCCGAATGCGTAGCACGCCGCTGCGTAAGCGCCGCCCCCGATGGCGGTAAGCGCAACTATGCGTAAAGCCAGGTCAACTGTTGGGAGGCCGTAAGCGGAGGCGAACAATGTTCCCGCACCGCCCCCTCCGTTTAATGCATTGAGCGCCAGCTCCGCGACGATAAGCACTGCGATCATGGCGCACGTTGAAAGCACGCATCTGATCGCCAACGGCGCCAACTTGCCCGCCCCCGCGCTCACGCCCATGACCGCGAGCCTTTTACGCAACAGCAACAGCAACGCCGCTGCGCCCGATGCAATCGCCGCAAAGTATGCGACGGGCAGCCCGACAAGCCCGATCCTACCCATCAGCGCATAACTCAATGCGATATTGAGCGCCATGATCCCGACGCTGACCGCAGCCGGGGTCCGGGAGTCGCGAATGGCATAGAACGCCCGGTCGGCCGCCTCTTTGAACCCAATGAATGCAATCGCCCCGGCGTACACGGCAAACACCGCTACGGAAACCGCCATATCCGACGCCGTCACCTTCCCATGCCCATATAATAGAGGTATCAGCAGGCGCGAGAGATAGGCGAGCCCCGCCGACGCGGGCACGGCAAAGACGATGATCAGCCGCATCACCCCGCCCATCGCATCGCGGAACCCCGCGTGATCGCCAATGGCGTAGCGTGCGGACATCCTCGGGAAGAAGACCGACAAAGTCGAAATGATAAAGAGTTGCGACGCCGTAAACGCGAGCGTCAGCATGTTGGTGATGGTCAGCACGCCGCCGTCGAATCCGGCGGCGAACGTGCTGTTCATAAACATATTGAACTGGTACGATGACGACGACACAAGCACTGGCAGCGCCAGCCTGCCCGCCAGGCGAACATCGCCGTCCGCAAGGCGCAATGACGGCCTGTATCGGTACCCCAGCCGGCCTGCGACCGGCGGGATCAGTACGATTGCCTGCGAGGCGAGGCCCGCAAAGGTCGCGACGAGCAGGCCGCGTATACCAAAGCGCCCGGCAAAGAACGTGACATACAATATTACCGACAGGCCGCTGAACGCGCTCACTATCGCCGGCAGCATAAACCTGCTGTTGGATTGCAATACGCCTTGTAAAATATAGTTGATGGCGTGGAAGATCATGACCGGGAACATCAGCCGGAGGGCGAAAAGGGCCAGCGCGGGGTCGCCGTCCCGGAATTTATCGATTATTCCCACAATCAATGGCGATGCGAATATCCCCACCGAGGCTATCAGCGCGGCAAGGATGAGCGCGATGGTTATTATATTGTCGATGAACCCGTATGCCCTGTCTTTTTCGCCCGCCGCCAATCGGCCCGAAAATATGGGTATGACCACGGTGACCAGCGCCGTGCCGATGCATGTGAATATCAGGTTCGGCAGGTTGACGGCGTATGTATAGATGTCCGTCTCGAGGGTATATCCAAACCACGCCGTGTAGCGCATGCTGCCGACCAGCGATAGCCCTCGGGCCAACGTAGACAGCAGCATCACGAGCCCGACGCTTTTGACTAGATTATTCTTCAAATTAGTAGTATACCTTTAAAGTAAAGGGTTCGCGGGGCGGACGGCTAAAGCCGCCCCAACGACCGCCCCAACGACTGCCCCAATGGCCGCACCAATGACGCCCCAATGGCCGCACCAATGACGCCCCTATGTGAGCGGCTGGGGCTGCTGAGCCTCCAGCATCCGTGCCACGTCGGGATCGACGAGGGTCGTAAAATAGTCCCCCGGCGTCTCCGCGCGCCGGATCAACTCAAAGCCGCCGTCCTCCCTCAACAGGATTTCCGCCGAGCGTAGGCTGCCATTATAATTGTAGCCCATCGCATGGCCGTGCGCGCCGGTGTCGTGTATCCACAGGATATCGCCGATATCGATTGGCGGGAGCGCCCGGTCGATGGCGAACTTGTCGTTGTTTTCGCAAAGTGAGCCCGAGACGTCGTACACGCGCGTCGCCTCGGCGCCTTCCTTGCCTATCACCGTTATATGGTGGTACGCCTTGTACATTGCGGGTCTCATCAAGTTGGACGCGTTGGCGTCCACACAAATATACTCCTTATATATGTGCTTTTCGTGTATCGCCGTCGTTATCAGCCCGCCGTTTTCGCCCAGCATGAACCGCCCGAGTTCCGTATATAGGGCGACATCGCCGAGACCGGCTGGCACGAGCACTTCGTTGTATGCTTGGCGCACGCCCTCGCCGATCGCCAGGATGTCCTGCGCCGGGTCGTCTGGGCGGTACGGTATGCCGATGCCGCCCGAAAGATTGATAAACCGTATGTCCGCGCCCGTTTCTCGCGACAGCTCGACCGCGAGATTGAACAGGACCCGCGCCAGCTCCGGGTAGTACGCGTTGCCCTGCGTGTTGCTCGCGAGGAAGGCATGCACGCCGAAGGTCTGCGCCCCCAGTCCGCGCAGCTTGCGAAAACCTTCGAACAGTTGCTCCCTGGTGAAGCCGAATTTCGCGTCTCCCGGATTGTCCATGACATGCGTGCTCGCGGTGAAGAGGCCGCCCGGGTTGAAGCGGCAGCAAATGGTCTTCGGGATGCCGCAAACGCTGTTCAAAAAGTCTATGTGCGTAAAGTCATCGAGATTAATGATCGCGCCCAACTTATGCGCCAGCGTGTACAAGTGAGCCTGCGTCGCGTTTGACGAAAACATAATATCGCTGCCCGTTATACCGACGGCTTCGCTGAGCAGCAGCTCCGTATACGAGGAACAGTCCGTGCCGAAGCCTTCCTCTTTTAATATGCGCAGGATGGCAGGGTTCGGCGTCGCCTTCACCGCGAAGAACTCGCGAAAGCCGGGGTTCCATGCGAAGGCTTTTTTCAAGAGCCGCGCCCTTTCGCGTATCCCGCGCTCATCATAGAGATGAAACGGCGTCGGATGCGATTGTGTGATCTCTTTAATTCTATCAATATCGGCAAACGTTCTTTTAATCATAGCGTCGCTCCGTCCTTTATTAATCTAATTATATATCAAATCATCGTAGGGACGGCCGCCCCCGGCCGTCCGCCCCGTCCCCAGCCAATCTATCCCCATCCGCTCCCGTCCGCTACGCCCCATCTTGTTATGCATCTACTTTGCTGCGATTTTTGGGGCGACCGCCGATTCGATGTATTTTCCGAGCGAGGCCCATATGGCGCCGAACACGGCGACATGCACCGGGAGCATCGCCAGCGATTTGACTAACCGCGTGCCATAATAGAATACATACGCCTTATTGTACAATATGGAGACCCAGAGCGTGTTCATATGCGCGTCAATGAGCATCGTCACGCAGAACGCCGCGAAAAATGTCCTGATGACCAGCGAGCGCTTGGTAGACAGCGGGCCCCCAGGCGGCGACAAAGCCGCCCCTATATACGACTTCAAAAAATAACCGTACGCGAACCCCGTCAAAAACGCGCTCAACGTGAAGCCCGGAAAAAAAGGGCCCTGCCCCGGGACCAGCAAAAAACCTACCAAATCGGCGGCGACGCAAATAAACCCGTTCCACAGCGGCCCGAAAATGGCTCCGCCGAGCGCAATCGGCAAAAATATAAAACTCACGCGCATAAAAACAACGTCGACCGCCAACATCCTGCCCAGCACCACCTGCAGCGCGACAAACAGCCCGCATAAAACCATAACATAATACTTCCTCACCCGCCGCGCCCCCCAGACGTCGTTATCAATCCACATTCAATCTACCCAGTATATCATATTTTCCTGTAGGGACGACCGCCCCGGTCGTCCGCTGCGCCCTGCGCCTATACCATAAAAAATACATTGCACTAGTATAGCACAAATTAATATGTTCAATTTATTATGTTCAATTTATTCAATGTCTACATCATGTTATTATTATATACTTTTTTATATTTTTGTAATAATATAACAATTGACAATTATTAATTGCATTGAAGAATAGGAATGACCTACATGAAATATAAACGTATATGGATTATCCTCATATCAGTGTTAGTAGCCGCATTGGCAGCTCTGTGCGGGGTTATATGGAATGATTACAACGCTATATCACAGGGGGTGAGTGCGTCCATTATTGCATCGCTGCTTTTTTGGATTTTTACTGACGTTATCCAAGTAAGTAGCGAACGTGACTATTTATCGAAGATCATAATACGTATGGAGAACCTGGAACAAAGCAAATCCGATGGACTGGTTGACATACATAAGCGTAGAGATGCCGATAAATTTTGGATTGATTTTGCTAATAATGCTGAGGATAAACTCGTTATATCCGGGACAACGCTACATAAATGGATCGCATCTGATGAGTCAAAAAAGGCATTGGCAAATGCCATTAAAAGAATAGCGAAAAAAAGAATAAATTTTGAAAGGTACAATGAACCGATAATACTAATTATTTTTTCTGACCTTGGGATCAATCTTGAGTCTGAGAGACGCGGAGGAAATAATAGATGGCTGCTAAGAGATGATCTGAATAGGGAAAAGATCGCATTTTGCAAATATCTTGCCGATATTATTCGCGATTTTAATCCTATTGAAAGATCCTCTATTGTCATGTATGAAACTGACAGATTTCCGTATATGTATTGCAACAATGGGAAATATTGTGTTGTTGGTACATATTTTGACAATCGTAGCGATACAATGAATTTGCAACTCATTTTTCGAAATGGGATAGGTGATTATGAACGCGAATATACAGAAGATATTTATAATATTACAAAGAATTTACCTGTAAGGAGTTTATCTAGTTTATAAAAGCATATATAATAAATATGGTTATATACGCATTTATACAAAGGTGGTATGAGTGAAAACCCTATCGCAAAAATCATTTATATCGAGCGTCGATATTACTAACTACATTACTGATAGCGGCAATAAATTATCCGATGCCAGGGCAATTAATTTACTAGGTGTTACAGAGTCGTCCAATAATTTTTCGGCTAACGGATGGTCATATGAGGACGCGAAAAAATATCTGTTCAACATTGGTGGAAAACTGGTTGAGGCGGGGTTCTACAGCCATTTTGCCGACGATAAAGCGGATAGGTTGATAAAGCAGGTTATTGAATTGCCTACAAGTTTCAGCTGCCCCATGAAATGCGCTTATTGCGCGTCGTCATTGATTAATGACATATCGCCGTTAGATGTTGATGTTATGATAACCATTACGCAATTTATATTGGATGCTAACGATATTGATAATGACAGAGCTGTTTTGATAGCCCTGACGGGAACCGGGGACGCTTATTATACATTGGGCATGATTTGTGAATATTTATCACGGGCATCGCAAGTATATAAAAATTTTTCATATACGATTTCATCGTGCAACTGGACGCACGATATGTTAATGACTGTTGAAAAACTGCAGCGCCAATATAGGATAAGAAATGTTCAGTCGACATTTATATCCAATAACGAAAATGTTGTTGCCAGCATTATACCGGGATTCAGATATATGAAATTACAACCACTTGCTTTCATCGATATTGTCAAAGGATCGATGTTCGTAAACTGGCGAATAAATTATTTAATGATGGATTCAATAAACGATGGTGACGACCATTTTATCGAATTTATTAAAATGGTCAAGCCGATTAACGATAAAGTCATTATACGAATATCATCACTTAACGAGACATTCGCTTCGCGTTCCAACGGGCTAAAGCCCTCGAATCTGCAGCGTTCGGAAGTTTTTAAGCGTATGCTCAACCATGAAGGCATCAATGCATATATTTTTCATTCTGTTGAAAATAACAATATGAGCTGCGGCCAGCTTGTTCTCGAAAAGAATTCGTTAACTACTATGCCGTGTCGCCGCGCCCTTTAAAAACAAAACCTCCCCTACAAAAACCTATGCCCATGTAGGGACGACCGCCCCGGTTGTCCGCTGCACCTCGGTCGCCTACCATGCCCCGGTCGTCCGCTTTGTATCGGTCATCCGCTCCGTTCATGCCCATACTTTGGCGCGGGATCATGCCAATGCGTAAGCGACTACTTTAGCACGACTTCAGGCGCGGGCGCCTCCGCTGGCACCGGGGCCGGCGCCAGCGCCGAACAGTGCTATGAAGCGCTGCCAGAATGTGGTTTCTATGCCCTCCGGCGCCGGGATTGGCGGCGGTTCGGGACGCGGCACCCCTTCCGCTTGCATCACGAACTGCAGCGCCCGCACCTCGCCGTTCCTCTCGGAAGCAAACGAGTAAACCGGGCCCTCGCCCCCCATCATCTCCGCGACGAAATCCTTGATGCCGTCCAATATGTCCGTATCGAGCGCCTGGGTCTCGGCGCGCATCTCGCCGGTGCCTTCTTTGAGATCGCCCACGCCGGTGAATAGTTCTATAATGCCGTCCAACAGCTCGCCGACCCCGTCTCGGAAATCGATTGCGCCGTCATGCAGCTCTACCGCCCCGTCGTGGAGCTCTGCCGTCCCGTCATATAGCTTGCTCACCCCGTCGCGCAGCTCAGCCACGCCGTCGCGCAGCTCGACAGCGCCGTCGTGCAGTTCGCCCGCGCCGTCGCGCAGCTCCTCTGCCCCGTCCCGCAGTTCCGCCGCCCCGTCGCGAAGCTCGACAACGCCATCGTGCAGTTCAACCACGCCGTCTCGCAGTTCTGTAGCGCCGTCGTGCAATTCGCCCGCGCCATCGCGCAGCTCCACAGCGCCGTCATGCAGCTCGTCTGCTCCGTCGCGCAGCTCCAAGACGCCGTCGTGCAGTTCGCCCACCCCGTCGAGCAGTTCCAACACCCCGTCATGCAGTTCGACTACGCCGTCGTCAAACTCAATGATGCCGTCGCGCAGCTCATCCACGCCGTCGCCAAACTCCGCCGCGCCGTCTCGCAGCTCAGCCATCCCGTCCAGCAGCTCGTGCGAGCCGTCCCGCAGCTCAGCCACGCCGTCGGCGAACTCGTCGATGCCTTCATAGAATTTTTCCATGCCGTCCTGGTATTCTTGGAACCCTTCCTGATAATCGCCCAGCCCATCCACGAATGTTTTCATCCCGTCCGCGAGCGGCGAGGCGCTGCGGCCAAGCTGGCTGACGCCGCTGGTATAGCTGCCAAGGCCGTTTACAAGTGTTTCGTAGCCGTTGAGCATCGCGTATATTTCCATCAGTTGCGCAGCCGCCGGGTTTTTGAGCGCTTCGTAGATTATTTCGTCCCTGTACGTTTCCATCAGCGCGTCCACGGCTAGCCGCATGGCCTCTGTAACCGAAAAATCGGCCATCTGCCCGTCCACCGTCGCCTGCAGCATGTTTTTGGTGGCGTCGTCGAGATAGTCATAGTCGTCCGGCGATATACCATAAAATGCCATGATTTCCATCAATATGCGTTCGCGCGTCTCGATCGCCACCATTAGCTCAAACTGCGAGCGGGCGGCATCGAGCGCCGGTCCTGTGAATATGCCCGAGTCCGTTAAGACCTGGGCGTAGTTGGCGCGCGTCAGCGGAGCGCCAATGGCGCCTGCGCCCATAAGCTGGGCGCTCGCCGTTTGCAACAATATGTCAAAATAGGTATCGAAGCCACCGTAGAGGGCGCTGCCGCCGGAAGCGGCGGTCGCCGCGCCGGACGCGAAGTTCGACAGCCCTGCGCTGAGGCTACCTGCGCCGTCGACTATTCCGCTCAGTCCGCTTCCCAACGTCTTTGTGCCGGCTAGCAGGTCGAATGATCCGGCGCGTAATTTATCCGCGCCGTTTTTGAGATCTTCCACACCTTCGTCAAATTCGCGTGCTCCGTCCAGCAGCTCATCAAACCCTTCGTTCATCTGCGCCATGCCGTCCGCCATTTCGACTGCGCCGTCTTTGAGCTTGCTTGAACCGTCTTTTAGTTCCCCCGTACCGTCGGCGAGCTCTTCGACTCCGTCCAAGAGTTCCTCTGTACCGTCAGCGAGTTCATGCACCCCATTTTTGTATTCTTCCATGCCATCGGAAAATTCGACTAAGCCGTCCCAAAACTCCTTTGTGCCTTCTGTAAACGTGGCCATGCCGTCGCTGAGCTCATCTGTGCCGTCCGTCAATTTTTTCACGCCGTCAGCCAATTCGCCCGCGCCGTCAGCAAATTCGGCCATGCCGTCGCTGAACTCTTCCGTGCCGTCGGCAAATTCTATCATGCCGTCGCTGAGCTCATCCGTGCCTTCGACCAGCTCCGCTACACCGTCTTTCAACTCCAATGCGCCCTCGGTAAATTCGCCCATGCCGTCAGCGAATTCGGTCGAACCGTCGTATAGTTCGGCGACGCCATCGTTCAGCTCGCCCACGCCTTCGAGCATCTCGCCTGCGCCGTCGTCCAGTTCGGCGATGCCGTCTACCAGTTCACGTATATCGGACATGTCCACATCGTCAAAATCAAAGTCCATGTTCATCGTGACGCCCGCGATGGTAATCCCGGGCATAGTGAAATCGGCGACGTCCGCCGACAGCTCCATTGTGGTTTCCTTGCCCGGGAGGGCGACAAAGTTGATCTGCTTGGAGCCGCCGACAGCCGCGATCGTGCCTGCGTCCGCTCGAATGTTTTCGCAAATGTCCGAATCTAGCGACACCGCTATTTGAAGGCAAAATTTTTCAAACAACGCCTGGCTGCCGCGCGGGTTGGGAGCGGTTGTTATTTTCATGTCCATGCGCCCGCTTTTTCCGCCGAGCTCCGCAGGCGTAATAGCGTCGCCGTTCAGCATATATGTTATGGAAAACGTCCATGGCAGTTCTGCGCCCATTAAATAGCCTTCGTAATAGAGCCTGTCGTCACGCGCGCCTGCGCTAATGGTAACGGCGCCGGCGACGTCGTCGAGCCTCAGCGCGTCCTTGCCGGAGAGGTTGCGGACATACGAATAGTTGCCAAAGTCTATCAGTTCGGGGCTGATTGCGGGATTGGCGCCGTTGCTGTTACCACCACCGCCGCCACTGATACCGCCGCCGCCGCTTCCGCCACCGCCACCGCCGCCGCCGCCGTTATAGGGCAGGAAGCTGTTGACCACATAAATGTCGTCCACCGATCCGTCGCTGCGCAGGCGCACATATACGACCTCTTCTTTGGTTGCGCCCGCTTCAGCTTCGCCAAACAATCTCGCATTAGCCCCCGCCACACTCGCAACCCCAGCCGCGCCCGTCGCGCCTAGCGCCTCAGCCGTGCCAACCGCACTTACTGCTACAATATTAACCAACAAAACCGCAGCCAAGCAAATCACAGCCACCCGCTTCTGAACACGCATCCCTCTATCCCGCTTCATTATTATGGCCATTCCTTTCGTCAAAATAAAACCCCGCGCCCCATGTGCCCTTCGCGATCAATGTATCAAATGCGCTTAGCACCGGCGGCAGGAAACACAAAACCATCAACATCGACAGCAGCGTCCCGCGCCCGAGCAGGAACCCAATATCGCGGATGCTGGTGTTGGTCGACGTGAGATAAAGCGTAAAACCGGCCAACGACAAGGTGAACCCCGAGATTAATATTGATTTTACGGCGCTGCCGAGCGATTTTTGAAGCGCCGCTTTTTTATCCATTAGCTTACGGTTCACCCTGTAGTGATCGGTAAGAAGTATCGCATAGTCGACGGTGGCGCCGAGCTGAACCGTGCTTATCACCAAAAACCCGATAAAGTTGATCGGCGTGTTTGTAAAATACGGTATCGAAAGGTTCACCCAAATCCCCGTCTCTATGGTAACTAACAGGATGCAGGGCAGAACCAGCGACCTGAATGACATCATTATAACAAGAAAAATCGTTACGATGGCTATTGAATTGACGCGCAGATTGTCCGTTACAACAATATTTTTCATGTCGTTCAAACTAGAGCTCTGCCCAGCCAGATAGTATTCATCGTAGTATTTGCCCGCAGTTGCTTGTATCCGCTCAACGGCGTCGAACGCAATATCGCCCTCGCCGGGCGTATCGGTGTAGATAATGATCCGGGCGTATTTGTCGGAATAAAATTGGCTTGTTATATCGTCGCCCAAAAAGCCGGAAGGTATAGCCGTCCCGACGGTCCGGGCATACGACATAACCGAGTTTACATTATCCAGGTCCTCGAGCTCCAAGCACATGTCGCGTTCTTTTACGATGTCCCCGGCAGGAACCAGTAGCGCTGCGATGTTGTTTTTTCCGAAAATCCCTTCAATCGCGTTTTTGTCACGCTCCAGATACGTGCCGCTGGACGCAGAGCCCGCGCCGTATACGAACGACGTCCTCTGCTGCCCCAAAAAGCCCGGAACGATTATGATCAGCACAATCACCACAGCCGGCGCCGCCGTCTTCGATATGATTTTGTAGACATTGCCAAAGTCCGGGAGCAGCGGCCGGTGCCGCGTCCGTTCCAGCGCCTTATGCACGCACAACGTCAGCGCGGGCAGGAATACCACAACAGATATAAAGCTGGAGATAATGCCCTTTGCCAGGATTAGCCCTAAATCCGCGCCAATCTTGAATTCCATGAACACGAGGGCGATAAAACCGAAAAGGGTCGTCAGCGCGCTGGCGGATATTGCCGTTATGGACGCTATAATCGCCTGTTTCATCGCCTCTTCCGGCTTCGCGCCGCTCTCTTTGAGGTTGTCTGTGAAGCGGTGCAGCAAAAATATCGCATAGTCCAGCGATACCGCGAGCTGCAGTAGCGGGCTCACCGAATTCGTCAAAAAAGACACCCTGCCAAAAAAGATGTTCGTCCCCATATTTATCAGCACCGCGACGCCAATGGCGCCAAGGAACAACAGGGGCTCCAGCCATGAGTTGGTTGATATGAGTAGTATTGCCACGGAAATGGGCAAAATGATGGCCATCGCGTTCAATACTTCCGAGAGCGCCGCGCTCTGCATAAAATCCCTGTCGGCTGCCTCGCCCGAAAGGGCGTTGCCACCGCTATCATCCTCCGTATAAATCAGCTCCCGTATTGCCGCGCATGCCCGCGTCTCCATCCCGCTCTCTATGCTGAGCATGAACAGCGCGGCGCCGTCCTTGTAGTACATCTCCACCAGGCTTGCGTCCTGCATCCCTATTGGCACTTTAAGGTCGGCGAAGTCGTCCAGCCAAACGACGTCGGTCACGCCGTCTATTTCAGACAGCAGCCGTTTGTAATCGAGCGCCCCGAAAATGGACACGTCTCTTATCATGACATTCGCATTGGGTATTTTTTGCGTGAACTCTTCGCCCATTATAGCGATGGCGCGCGTGGACTGTTCGTTGGGCGGCAGGTAATCAACCAGGTTGTAGTTGACGCCTACAAAAAAATAAAGCGCGAAGCAAACCAGCGCCACTGCGGCAAACAGGGCAATGATGAGCCTTCGGTGCGATATAATTATGTCTGCTAATATGGAAATTTTATGCTACCTCTATGTATCGAGCCGCGCGCCCGCCGCCGCCAAATCGTTCTGACTGGACAGCTTATTTATACAGCCGCGCGCCTACCACTGAAAATTGTTCTGGTCGACTTATTTTTCGAGCCGCGCCCCCGCCGCCGCCAAATCGTTCTGGACGGCCTTTACATGGGTGGCGGACCAGCCAATATCCAGCGCCTGGACGCCGCTGTTGACGCTGTACGCCGCCGCGATGCCAGCGGCATCGCCCAGCACGCACAGGTTCGGGAACACGCGGACCTCCCCCCAGGAGTACGAGCTGACGCCAGCGCCGTAGCCGGGGATCAGCAGGTTAGCCACATACCCGGTTGTGAGGCATGCGTACGGCATGTATACAGGGTATTGCGGCCGCTCCGGGTTCGTCACGGGCCTGTCGGGGCGCATCTTCTCCCAGCTCTCCGATCCCCAGAGGTATGCGCCGTTTTTCATCAAATCCGTATATCTATACGGGTGCACGTCCGCGTTGTACATCGCCAGCCCGATCCGCGACGCGTAGTTGGCCGCGTCGGCGCCCCGGCCCGGCGCGTCGCCTGCGCTCAGGCTGGCGGTCGCGCCCACGGCATAGTTCCTGTCCTCCGTGCCGTTCATCCGGCCGGCGGAGTCTTTCGCCATATGCACCGTTTCGCGGATATACAGCACCGAGCCGACCTCCGGAAGGCCGTCCGAATACACCAGCGACGCGGCGCCAAAGCCTGGGTAGGAGCGCATCGCCCCCTCAAACTGCGCGCGGTTTGCATGCAAAAACCGCCGGGCGTCGACCCACGCGCGGTCGGTGGATTTCGTGCCGGCCAGCATGCTGGATGGGTAAAAGCTCGAGCCCTCGTCGCGGCTGTGCGCGCGGCCGTCGACATTGAAAACCAAAAACGCGTTGATCCACCAATGCGGCGAATTCGCGCCGTCCTGGGCTGCGTTCACGGGTTTTATTATATAGCCGGACGGCCCGTGCGCGTTATTGAACGCGGCCACGCGCCCGTTCGGGTTCTTGTAGTTGGAAGCGCCGCCCCAGCAGCCCCAAACGCCCTTCGCCGACTGCGAATAGTTCATGTCCCCGGACGACGCAGCGCTTATCCCTTTCATTTTGAACATCAGCGTCGCCGCCTGTTGGCGGGCAGTGTAGTTGCGGTTTTGCTCCGCAGACTCCAGCATGGCTGCGGGCCAGTCGTACCGCCCGTATGTCGCCGAAGTGTTCACGCACCGGGCGAGCCGCGCTTCTTCCGATGCGTCGATGAACACTGCACCGTCAAATGTCAGCGACGAAACCCCCCATTTTATATACCCGTCCGCGTCCCTGTATATGCGCTTGACGTCCACAGACGTGATGCGGTACGGGCTCCCTGTGGTGCGGAACCCGGAGATATCATAGCCCGTATATACGGAAATGTTGTTGTATTTGCCCAGGCTCTCGGTTTTTAAGAGCTTTGACATTTCGGCAACGCCATAATATTTGGGGTATGTGTCGTACCAAAAGGCAAACGATCCCCGCGCCGTGAGCGACCCCCTGGGCCATTCGATCGTGTCCCAGTAATTCTGGCCGCCGGACGTGCCTATACCGCCCAGCATGTCGTCCGGGTAGGGCGATATGAGGATGACCTCGTGGTTCGGCGCCTTGGACGCGGCCTTCGCCGCCGCTGCGACCCCCGCAAAGCCGCCCCCGTATACGATGATATTGGCCATTTGTCAGCACATCCTTTCAATAAATCATACATTTAATCATATATTTAAATAAATCATATATTTAATCATATATTGATTTTATATTGACTTTATCAATGAAAATTATACACAAATTTAAACGCCTTGTCTTATATTTACGCATGGCATATAATCGAAATAACACAGAAGAAAGAGAACATTGGGCAAAATGATAAGCATAAAAAAGGATAAGCATAAAATATATGGTAAGTATAAAATATATGGTAAGTATAAAATTAATGATAAATATTAAATAAATGATAGGGATAAAAATATGAATAATTTTGCCAAGCCAGGCAGCCGCCCCAATATCATCTTCTATTTTTCGGACCAGCAGCGCTGGGACACGATGGGCTGCTATGGGCAGACATTGCCGGTGACGCCGAACCTGGACCGCATCGCGGCGCAGGGGACGCTCTTTACCGGCGCGTTTACATGCCAGCCGGTCTGCGGCCCCGCGCGCGCGTGCTTGCAAACGGGGCAATATGCCACCAGCTCCGGCTGCTTCACGAACGGCATCTCGCTGCCCCTCGGCGCAAAGACGATCGCACGCTATTTCGATAGCGCTGGGTACGACACCGCGTATGTCGGCAAGTGGCACCTGGCGTCCGACCGCGAGGCCAACAAATACGAAACGTCGGCGGTGCCGGAGGAGAGGCGCGGCGGCTACAAGGACTACTGGATGGCGGCAGACGTGCTGGAATTTACCTCCCACGGCTACAATGGGTATGTGTTTGACAAAGATTGCAATAAGGTAAATTTCACGGGCTACAGGGCCGACTGCATCAACAACTACGCTATTGACTATGTCCGGAACCATGGCCAGGAGCGCCCGTTCTTCATGTTTGTGTCGCAGATCGAGCCGCATCACCAAAACGATCGCAACCGGTTCGAGGGGCCCGACGGCAGCAAGCGCCGTTTCGCGGATTACGCCGTCCCGGGGGACCTTGCCGGAACCGGCGGCGACTGGCGCGAGAATTATCCGGATTACCTCGGCTGCTGCGCCGCGCTGGACGCCAACGTGGGCAGGCTGTTCGATTCGCTGGAAGATTGCGGGATGCTGGACAACACCATTTTCGTCTACACCTCCGACCACGGGTCGCATTTTTGCACGCGCAACGGCGAGTATAAGCGGGCGTGCCACGACGGCTGCACCCACATACCCATGATTGTCCGCGGCCCCGGGTTCATGGGCGGGAACGTGATTGACGAGCTGGTGAGCCTCATAGATATGCCAGCCACGCTGCTGGACTGCGGCGGCATCGATGTGCCGGAACATTTCCACGGCAGGCCGCTTGGCAGGATGATAAACGAAAACGGGGCTGGGGCCGGAGTCGGTGCTGGAGCAGGAGCCGGTGCTGGAACCGGGGCTGGAGCCGGAGCCGGTTCTGGGACCGGTGCTGTGTGGGACGATTCCGTGTTCATACAGATCAGCGAGTCGCATGTGGGGCGCTGTGTGCGAACCAAGAAGTGGAAGTATTCGGTTCGCGCCGACGCGGACGGTTGGGCCGTACCGGGCGCAGATGTATATTATGAGGATTTTCTGTACGACCTCGAAAACGATCCCCACGAAAAAACAAACCTGGCCAAAAGCCCCGCGCATGCCGCTGATCGCTCAGCCCTAGCAAAAAAGCTGACCGATCACATGGCCCGCGCCGGCGAAGCCCCGCCAACGATCCTCCCCAGCCGCGATGAATAAGTTGTGCGTTGTGTAACTGTATATTGACGTGGGGTGGGTTCTGTGTTAATTTATAGCTAACGATGCAAAGACCCTTGCTCATGGAAAACCCGGCAGAGATACGGCGGCGCGGCTGAAACTGCCGTTCGGGCCAGTAGCGGCAAGCGGCTCTTCGCGATATATATGCGCGATGCGTGATGTACGGGCGCGGCGAATGTATTTATTATAAAAATGTATATATGGCAAAGCGGGCGCGCGGGATGCGCGTCAACGTGGGTGGCACCGCGGGTTTCACGAATTGTGTTCTCGTCCCTCGAAAATCGTTTTTCGATTTTCGGGGGATTTTGCGTTTAATGGATTAATATAAATTAAGCATGTAAAAGCATGGATTGAAAAAGGGTGAAAAATTGGTAGCGGGGAGGCGCCGGGAATACACGTACATGGAACGCCCGGCAGATATGTTGCATATGAATATTGATATCAAGCATTTGGCTTCCATAGCGAAAATATGGATGAGCGACGAAGAAGCGGACGAAATCGGCAAAGACTTGTCGCCCTTGCTCGAAATGGCAGAATTGCTGGCTGCAGCGGATATGTCAGGCACGGTGGCTGCGGCAGATGTGGCGAATGCGGTAGATACGGCAGGTACATCCGGAGCCCCGGCGCCGTCTGGCGCGAGGGGTTCCGTGCCTGTTGACGCGCTACGCGAGGACACGCCAATGCCTGGCACTGGCTCGGATATTTATTATGAGCAATCGCCTTCCGAGGGCGGCGACGGGTTCACAATTCCGAGGCTGTTGGATTGACTTTTTCATTTAATACTAGGTTGTTGGATTGACGTGTTCGTTTATTATGAGATATTTCATAAATGACAGAGGGGTGGTTAACGGCCTTGTTAATTAATAAACTGCGAAAACTATTGGACTCGCGCGAGATATCCGTACGCGAGCTAGTCGGCGCATATATGGACAGGATAGACGCCATTGATGGCGGCGGCGGTGGCGGAAGTGGAAACGGCGGCGGTAGTATCGGCGGCGGTAGTATCGGCGGCAACGGCGGTATCATTGGCAATGGTGGATTAAATACATTCATACATGTTAACGCTGGCGGTGCTACTGCGGCAGCGGACGCCGCGCAATCCATGATTGACGCCGGGGAACAGGGGCCGCTGACCGGTATACCCATTGCCCTCGGCGACGACATATGTACCAACGACATGCCGATGACCTGCGCTTCACGCATTTTGGACGGGTATCGCCCGCCGTTCGACGCCGCCGTAACCGAAAGACTCCGCGCCCAGGGCGCTGTGTTTCTGGGCAAGCTCAACATCGACGAATTCTCGATGTATCCATCGAATACATTTGGCCCGGCGGATACATTTGGCCCATTGGCTGCGACTTCATATTATGGCCGCGTCCTCAACCCGTACGACATAACGTGCGCGTCGGGGGGGCCTGCCGGTGGCGCGGCGGCTGCGGTTGCTGCCGGGCTGTGCGCCGCAGCCATCGGCGTGGACGCGGGCGGCGCTATCGGCCGGCCCGCCGCGCTATGCGGCGTAACGGGCTTTCGCCCCACATATGGGTATGTTTCGCGCCATGGATGCGTCGCGAATACATCGGCATTCGATCAGGCAGGGCCGATCGCGGCTGGCGCAGAGGATTGCGCGCTTATACTGAATGCCATATCGGGATACTGCCCATACGACATTATTACATATGAGTATAAAAGCGGCGGCAAAAGCGGCGGAACCACCGGAACTGCCGGAACCGCAAGAACCGGCGCCGTAACCGGCGCCAGAACTGTCGCCGGTATCGGCAGCGATAGTTTAAAAGGGTTGCGGCTGGGGATGATACGCGAGCTGTTCGACGACCGCGTCGATCCGCAGGTGCGCGAGTCCGTGCTCAAAGCGGCGAGCTGGTATGAACAGGCCGGCGCCACTGTATTTGAGGTGAGCATACCCATGCTGCGCCATGGAGACGCAGCATATTATATAATCGCATGCGTCGAGGCTTTTGCAAACTTAGGGCGTTTCGACGGCGTGCGGTATGGCCGGAGAGTCGCCGCCGACAACTATAACGATATGGTGGCCAGAAGCCGGGGCGAAGGCTTTGGGCGGGAAGTGAAGAAACGCATCCTATTCGGTACGCACATATTGAGCGGCGACAATTACGACAAGTACTATAGAAAGGCGGTAACCATTGCGGACAGTGTTCGCGCCCGCTATAACGAAGTGTTACAACAAGCCGACGCGCTGATATCACCTGCAGCGCCGCATGTTGCGCCACAAATCACACCACAATTATCAACGACCTCCATTAAAACAACGGCGGAGGACATCTGGTCCGTCGGCCCGTCCCTTGCGGGGCTGCCGTCTGTCACGACGCCATGCGGCTACGTCGCACCATGCGGCTACATTGCACAACCTGGCTCGGGCGCGCACCTGCCCGTCGGGCTGGCATTGACCGGAAAACGCTGCGACGACATGTTCGTGCTGGGGCTGGCCGCCGCGTTCGAAAAGGACTTTAACCGGCAGCCGCCACCCCTCGCCGATAATTGGAAGGGCTATTGACATTTTCCACACTAACCACTGAAAGGAGCGTCGAGGCCGCCCGCCCGACGACTACGTTAAAATGACGGCACATTCGACAGCTAATACGGATACACGCGCGAACGTTGCTTCTGCAACGCATGCACCGGCGCAAAAAACAGCATACACGACAGTCGTCGGCTTGGAAATACATGCCGAGCTGCTCACGAACACCAAACTGTTTTGCGGCTGCCCAAACACATTCGGCAGCGGCGAAAACGCAAATACATGTCCGGGCTGCCTCGGGCTGCCCGGCACCCTGCCCGCCCTGAACCGCGCCGCCGTAGAGTTAGCCATCAAGGGCGGCTGCGCGCTCGGTTGCGACATAACCCGGACGACGGGTTGGGACAGGAAAAGCTACTTTTACGCGGATCTCCCCAATGGCTACCAGATCACACAGATGTACGCGCCGATCTGTACTGGCGGCGGCCTGGACATCGGCGGCGGGCGCTTCATCCGCCTCCACCACATCCACCTCGAGGAGGACGCGGGCAAGCTCATACACGACAACGCGCGCAACACGACGCGCATCGACTTCAACCGCGCCGGCGTGCCGCTGATCGAGATTGTGACCATGCCCGATATGCGCTCGGCGGAAGAGGCCGTGGCATTCGCCGAGCAAGTGAGGCAGACCCTTGTATACGCCGGGGTCTGCGACGGCAGGATGGAACAGGGGAGGTTTAGGGTGGACGCGAACGTGTCCGTCATGCCGGTGGGCTCCGAAAAACTCGGGGTCAGGAGCGAGGTGAAAAACCTCAACAGCTTCCGGTTCGTCGCGCAGGCCATTGAAAGCGAGGCGCGCCGCCACATCCGGACGATTGAAGAAGGCGGGGAGCTGCGCCAGGAAACGCGCCGCTTTATCGAAAGCAGCGGGGAGACGGAGGCCATGCGCGAAAAGGAAGACGCCGTCGATTACCGCTACTTCCCAGACAGCGACATTCCGCTGCTCACGCTGGACGACGGCCATATCGACTCGCTGCGCGCCTCGCTGCCCGAGCCGCCCGGCGCCCGCAAGGCCCGGTATGTGGGCGAGCATGGCATGACGGAAACCGACGCGGACACCATCCTATCACGCAAAACGGTCGCCGATTTTTACGACGGCGTGGTCGCGCTCGGCGCCGAGCCGCGCGAAGCCCTGGGCATTGTGCGTGGGGAAATACTGCGGCACATGGGCGATACGGAGAACGACGCGATAGGCGTCAGCCCGAAAGACGCGGTCAAGCTGCTGCGCATGGGCGCTGCGGGCGAAATCAGCGCCGCCAATATGAAAAAGGCCGTCGCCATGCTGATGCGTGGCTCGGGAGCCACCCTCGACGGGATTGTCAAAGCGGAAAACATGCTAATACGCGAGGATACGGAAGCGCTGGCGGCGCTGACCGCCTTGGTGGGCGACGTTCTGGCGGCCAACCCTGCCGCCGTCGCCTCGTACAAGGCGGGGGAGGCAAAGGTGCTAGGCTACTTTATGGGCCAGTGCAACAAAACGCTCAAAGGCGCCGTGCAGCCGCAAACACTTCAAAATGAAATTAAAGCACAATTGGAAAAATGGGGGACATAAGGGGGACATAAAATGAACGCACAGGAGATATTGAGCAAGCGATATATAGGGAACCCATATAGGACGCACAACTGCGGCGAGCTCCGCATTGAAAACGTCGGGGCCAAGGCCCGCCTCGCCGGCTGGGTGGCGACCGTGCGCGACCATGGCGGCATACTGTTTATGGATTTGCGCGACCATTATGGCCTGACGCAGGTCGTGTTCGCAGACAGCGATGCCTTTGCCGGCGTCAGCCGCGAAAGCGTGGTAACCGTCGCTGGGACGGTGACCCGCCGCTCGGACGACACGATAAACAGCGCCCTCGCAACCGGCGAGGTCGAGCTGCGCGCGGAGTCGTTCGAAATATTGAGCGGCGCGCCCCAGTCGCTGCCGTTTCCCATCGGCGAGTCCCAACGGACGCGCGAGGATTTAAGGCTGAAATACCGCTATCTGGATTTGAGGAACCCGCTGGTGCATGAAAAGATCATTTTTCGCTCCAAGGTCATCACGCATCTGCGCGAGCTGATGGAAAAGCTGGATTTCCTTGAAATACAGACGCCCATTTTGACATCGTCGTCCCCAGAGGGCGCGCGCGACTACCTCGTCCCGAGCCGCAAGCACCATGGCATGTTTTACGCGTTGCCGCAGGCGCCGCAGCAGTACAAGCAATTACTGGTGACGTCGGGCTTCGACAAGTATTATCAGATAGCGCCCTGTTTCAGGGATGAGGACGCTCGCGCGGATCGCGCGCCGGGGGAATTCTACCAATTGGACCTGGAGATGGCCTTTGCGGGGCAAGAAGACGTGTTTACGGTCGTCGAAGCCGTCATGTACGACACATTTACCAAGTTTACGGACAGGCCTGTCACGCCATGCCCCTTTCCCAGGATACCTTATAAAGAGAGCATGTTAAAGTACGGATCGGACAAACCGGATTTGCGCAATAAGCTGGTGATCGAGGACCTGACGGAATTTTTCGCGGATGTCGAGTTCCGGGCGTTCCAGAACCGGATTGTGCGCGGCATCGTTGTGCCGGACTGCGCCGACAAGCCGCGCCGCTTTTATGACAGGCTGGTGGAATATGCCGTCGACATAGGGATGAAAGGGCTGGGTTACATACTGGTCGGCGGCGACGATGGGCAAGCCGGCGACGCCGCGACCGGCGCGGACGACGACGCAGTCGGAGCCGGGGGCATGCGCGGCCCGATAGTTAAGTTTTTGTCGCCGGATAAACAGCGCGAGCTGCGCGAGCTGCTGTCGCTGAAGCGCGGCGACGCATTGTTCTTTATCGCGGATATGCCCAAACTCGTCGACGCTTTTGCCGGGATGATCCGCACGGAGCTCGGCGAGCGCATAGAGGGCCTCGTAGACAGGGACACATACAAGTTCTGCTTTATTGTCGACTTCCCTATGTACGAGATAGGCGAGGAGAGCGGTAAAATCGAATTTACGCACAACCCGTTTTCCATGCCGCAGGGCGGGCTGGACGCGCTGATGAACCAGGACCCGCTCGATATATATGCCTACCAGTACGACATTGTCTGCAATGGGGTAGAGCTGTCGTCCGGCGCCGTTCGAAACAACAGGCCGGATATAATGAAAAAGGCATTCGAGATCGCCGGTTATGGCGAGGACGAACTGACGTCAAAATTCCCCGCGCTGTACAACGCGTTCCATTACGGCGCCCCGCCAAGCGCGGGCATGGCGCCGGGCGTCGACAGGATTGTGATGCTGTTGCTGCAGGAGGAAAACCTGAGGGAGATCATCGCGTTCCCGAAGAACAGCAACGCCCAGGATATACTGATGGGCGCGCCCGGGCCTGTAACGGAATTACAGCTCCGGGAAACCCACATCAGGATCCGGGGCGAAGAACCTACAAAGTAGGCGGGCAATCTATCTGGCAATCAATCTTTTAATTATATATAAAACAAAAAAACGGTAAACAAAAAACGGCCTTTGTAACACAAGTTTAAAACGCGTTACATTGGCCGTTTTTCGTTTTTACTTAAATTCAAGTCGCTACGGTATTACTATATTCCCATAACTGCCAAGATGCCCGAAATAACGATTCCAGGTATTGTAATTAATAGCGCTGGCAGACCAACTACAGAAACAGCTGACAATACCGTCGCCGGGATAAAGAATCCCAAACCTAAACCTCCTAGCATGAATATACCCCCCTTTCCGCTTAATAATTTCATGTATATATTAAACCAAATATTCATTAATGTCAAGAAAAAATATTAGTTAGCTATCATATTTTTTAATTATTTATATGTCATACGCATATTTATGTTAATAAATAATATTAGTTAGTAAATGATTATATAGAATTTCGGCCTTAAAGCATAAAAATACTAATTAATTGTCAATAAAAAAATCGCCGCATATTAATTATTATTATGAAATCACCGCCACGCTGAACGAACCACCATACGAAGCAGCATCCCCTCCCAAAGATGACAATTTAACTAATTAATAGCAGCATGTACAGCATGTGCCGTCAACCTTAATTTTGACAAACGCCGTACGATATGCTAAGCTTATTTAGACATAAATTTTTTATACAGTCTGAGCAGGCGATGACCTTGATATGGCTTTTTGTGGGGTCGTGGGGCCGGGCCGTTTACGCGGCAGCAGAACGCATAATTCGGTAATAAACATCCAAGCGTATCTGTGGGACAGTGTGTCCCCGCAGGTGCGTTTTTTTACGCCTCGCGGGCAATATTTCGGGAGGTGTTTTCATGTCTTCGCAAAGTAATACAGAAGAACAGAATAATTATGAGCGCATCGCGATGCGTGTATCGCGCAGGTGCATATTCAGCAACGTCGCATTGGTCGCATTCAAGCTGTTTGCCGGAATTGTCGGCCAGTCCGCAGCGATGGTTTCAGACGCGGTGCATTCGCTATCGGATATTTGCGGGACGGCGATTGTCATGATAGGCGTCCGGCTCTCCAACAAACGCTCCGACAAGCAGCACCAGTATGGCCATGAGCGCTTAGAGTGCGTAGCTGCCATATTACTGGCGGCGATCCTGTTTGCAACCGGCGCCGGTATTGGATGGGCCAGTCTGGGAGGCGTTCTTAAGGGGGCGTTCAATGGCGGGAGCGGCGCCCTTGCGGCGCCGGGCATCATCGCGCTGATAGCCGCCACCGTGTCTATTGTCACGAAAGAGGCGATGTATTGGTATGTACGCGGCGCCGCAAAAACCGTCAATTCTACCGCGCTGATGGCCGAAGCCTGGCACCACCGCTCCGATGCGTTTTCTTCCATAGGTAGCTTCGTCGGCATCCTGGGCGCGCGGCTCGGGTTCCCTTTGCTCGATCCCCTTGCCGGTATAGTGATCAGCCTGTTGATCATCAAAGCTGCAATCGATATTTTCCGCGAGGCAGTGGCAAAAATGACGGACAGGGCGTGCGACGACGAAACGACAGAACAGATACGCTCGCTGATAATGGGACACGAATCCGTAGAAGGGATTGATCAGCTAAAGACAAGGCTGTTTGGCAATAAAATATATGTGGATGTAGAGATCCTATTGAACGGCGCCCAGTCGCTGCACGAAGCACACGATATTGCCCAGGATGTCCATGATAGCGTGGAGCGAAATATTCCGCATATAAAACACTGCATGATCCACGTAAACCCCGCAACCCCTGCGCCCAACAACTAGTTTTTATATCCTATCGTGCGACGCTACATATGCATTATATGCGTCGCGCAATTCCGCCGCCTTTTCCTCCGGGCAATTCGGATTGCACCACGCGCCGGCGCCCGTCTCCGACGAGGCGAAAAACTGCTGCCTGTCCGCGCCGCGCATCGGCGGATAAAACTTGACGTGGAAATGGTGGTACGCGTCGGCGCCTCCGCCTGTCGGCGCGTTGTACATGCACATCATATAAGGGAACGCCTTGTCGAACAGCGCGTCGTACATACCGGAGCAGTCGCGCAGCGCCTCGCCCAACGCGAACAGTTCCGCATCGGACATCGCGCCGAGGTGGGGCAGGTGGCGCTTTGCCGTCACATGCACGCCATATGTGATCGGGGAGAAGAACGGCACATATGTCACATAGTGATCGTTTTCAAATATAATCCGCCGACCGTCGCGCAGCTCTTCATTAAGCAGCGCGCAATAGAGGCAATCGCCCCCGTTAGCGTCGAAATAGGTCTTTGCGCCGCAGAGCTCCGCCTCGATTTTTTTGGGGATGAAGCTGTAGCCATATGCCTGGCCGTGTGGATGCGGCATCGTGACGCCCACGACGTCGCCCCGGTTCTCAAAGATGAACGCGTAGCGGACTTCCGGGTCGCCGGCCATTTCCAAATAGACGTCGCGCCACATTGAAGCGAGCGAACGGATATTTTCGGCCGGCAGGCGCGACAGCGTCGCGTCGTGCTTGTCCGAATACAGCAGCACCTCGCAGCGCCCATATGCCGGCTTTACGCGGAAAAGCGGTTCGGCGGCTACGGCGTCAGGCTCGGGCGGAGCTGTGGACAGCGCAGGGTAATCGTTTTGGTAACGCAGCACATCAAAGCCGCCGTCCGGCACTTTACCGCTGCCCGGGCAAAATGGGCACCAGTCTTTGGGCATCTGCGGTCTGGCTTGCCGATGCGACGCCACCATCACCCATTCCATGCTGATTGGATTATATCGAAGTTCTGCCATATCCTCCCCCTACGCGCCCAAATCTGGAGTGACTTCGACGCCGCCAAAACTGCGGATTGTCAGCGTTATGCAAGAACCTTCCCCAAAAACGGCTTCCAGCGTGCGTTTGTATTCACCGAGCAGCGCGTCCGGCACAAACGCCATGATCGTGCCAGCGAAGCCGCCGCCATGCACACGCCACGCTCCGCCGCTGCCGCGCAGCAGGGACTCGCTGAGCGCCAGCGCTATCGACATGCCCTGGCCGCCCGGCTGGCCGGTGGCGAATATATTTTGCAAATAATTAAATGATGACTGACCCGAACGGACGACGCAGTCCAAGAAGCGCCCGACGTCCGCCGCGCGCAGCGCCCCTGCGGCCTCCGTGACAAGCTTGTTTTCACGGAAGAAGTGCATCGCGCGCAGTATGGCCCGATCCGGCGCAACAGTGCCGCCGCCCTCCGGAGGGCTGTTTTCCCCCGTAGCTTTATTATGCAAATGCTCCCGGATGGCGCCGATGTCCGACATAAATGCGCCCTCGTCCACGTCGTGCAGGAAGCGCTTCCCATAATACGAAGCGACAGCGAGCATTTCAGCGGGGATTGAAGCGTACTCGCCGATGAGGTCGGCATGGCTGCCTTTGGTGTTTACAACGCACAAGCGCAGCCCATATGCCGACAAGTCGCATTGCACAGGCGATACTATCGGGCTTTCCGGGGAGGCAAAATCTATTTGTACGAAGCCGCCGACTGACGACGCGGTTTGATCCATCAAGCCGCTGGGCTTCCCGAAATATTGGTTTTCCGCATATTGCCCGGCCTTGGCGATATCCAGCGGCGATAGCCCCCCGTCGAACAGTACGTTCATCGCCGTGCCGGCGACGACCTCGAACGCCGCAGAGGACGAAAGCCCCGACCCGACGAGCACATTCGACGTGGTGTACGCGTCAAAACCGCCAACCGCTACCCCCAGTTCGGACAGCCGCGCCGCCATCCCCCTGATCAGGGACGCTGCGTCGCCGCGCTCGTCTTCGCGCAGTGACTGTTCACCAAGGTCTACGCTGATGCCGTCGTGTCCGGAAGATTTTATGCGGATAATATTGCTGCCGTTTGTTACCGCAGCGCAGATGATGTCCAAATCGATTGCGGCGGCCAGCACGTTCCCGTGCTGGTGATCGGTGTGGTTCCCGCATATCTCCGTGCGCCCCGGCGCGGAAAACAGCGCCGCGCGGCCAGCCGCCTGCGCCGCCGCCAGGCTGCCGCCATATTCCAAAGAGAACAGGTTCAACAAATCCAAATAACGCTCGCGGCTTTCCCCCGTTTCGCGTTGTGGGTATAATGCTTTGAATGCGGCGTCATACGCGCCTTCTTTTATGGAGACGGCTATGTTCTGCAGACCGTGGAACAAGTATATGTCCCGTCCGGGAACGGATGCGTTATTGTTGCCAGTTACCGCGTTAGTCTTGTTTGACAATGCGATACCACCTTTCGTTTTAATGGCCGGCGTGATGCCTCGCTGCCGGTTCATTATATCATTATGTTCGCTGCATAGATATAACGGCAAGCCCGCTGTTACCATTCGCCTGCCTGTACGCTGGCTGCCAGTACTGCGCCGGTGACTTCAGCGGCGCCGTGTGCTTTTAACGTGGCCGCGCAGGCATTGATTGTAGACATGCTCGTAGCTATATCGTCAATCAGGAGGACGCGCGCCCCGTCCAACACAATCTCGCCAGGCCGATGCCTACCCGGCATAATTCTGCCCGGTATAAGCCTCCTACCCGGTATAAGCTTATATGGTATAAACTTGCCGGTCATAAACCCGCCCTGTGAATTTTCCAAGTCCACGCCAAAAGCGGTTTCGGCGTTTACGCGACGTTCCTGCCGGTTCAACGCGCCCTGGCGCAGCGCATGTTCGTTACGGATCAACAATGCGTCTGTAAACGCCAGGCCGAGATGCGCAGCCGAATATTTCGCCAATATCGCGGCTTGATTATATCCGCGCTCATGTAAGCGTCGGCGGCTTAGCGGCACGCACGTAACAAAATCATAACTACCCACACCCGCGCTGCCCGCGCCCGCGCCTCCTGCACCCAAACCCGCGACTCCCGCACCCCCTGTGCTCACACCGCTCACGCCTGCACCCACGCCCGCGCCGTCCGCACCTGCACCGCTCGCACCCACACCCGTGCCCGCTACGCGCTCAATCCGTTCGCACAGTAGCGCAGCAAATGTCCTGCTGTAATCACGCCGCCCGTAAAATTTATATGCCGATATCGCACTGCGCACAACGCCCGTATACTTCAATACACAAATGATCCGGTCGCAATGCCCAGCCCCGCTTGCCACAGCAGCAGCCTGCGAACCCGTAACCGAACCTATCCCGGTTCCCATCCCGATCCCCATCCCGGCTCCGGCCTCCGCCCCTGCCCCCACAAAAAGGTAGTCGCCGGTATAATACGGCAACCGTCCGGCACAGTCGCCGCATATGCATATCGAGGCGCCCATATACAGTACAGAATTACAAAACACACATTTTTTGGGAAATATATAGTTAATCGGCGAAATGCTCATTTATGGTATGTCTCATTATTAATAATCTTGAATGCCCTGTATAACTGTTCCAAAACCAGTAATCGCGCGAGCTGGTGCGGAAACGTCAGCTTCGACATGGAAAGTACAAAGTCCGCACATTCCAAAACATCCGGATGCAGCCCATGGGAACCGCCGATGATAAATGCTATTTCAGGATAATGCCCAGACAGCGCGTCTAATTTGCCCGCGAAAGCGACCGAATCCAAAACCGCACCCCCCATATCCAGGGCGATGGCGTACGAGCCCGCCCGTAGCCGCTCCAGCACCCGCCCCGCTTCGATATGCAGGAACTTCATGACCCCGGGGCCGCTCTCGCGGGCGGAGATGCTCTCGTCCGCGACTTCGACAATCTCCAGCGAACAGTATCTACCAAGGCGCTTGACATATTCGGCGATCAGCTCGGAAAGCGCCCGCTCTTTTATCTTTCCTACCGCGACAATCTTTATTTTCAACACGCTAACCGCCTATATATGTGAATACAGGTAGATTTCGTCACCGTATGTGGCTTCGAAAAAGCGCTCCGTGCCGTCGTCCAGCCTCACGCGCCATACCGCGCCCTCTTCGGATTCTATGAACGGGTTCTCCCGCGCGGTGTTCTGCCCCATGAATCCGATATTGATCGAAGCCACCACCGAGCCGTTATCATAATAATTTTTCAATAATACCTGGTAGGCAGGAATTACTTTCATCAGCTTGTCGATGGACGCGGACTTGATCTCCCTGTAGCTGAGCGATATCTCCGTTATGCCGCCATCCGCGTTCACGGTGACGTTTACGATGCTGTCAAAGACCAGTTTGCCTTTATAATCTAAGATATATTGAAAAAAATAGTTGCCGTCCCCGCCCCTCGTCGCGTAGTCGGTCGTAAAACCGGCAAGATCGACGCCGCGCTCGCCGAGTTCGCGGCGGATGGCCGTATCAAGCGCTGAAATGGTGGAAGTGTTCAGGCCCTCGTTTGGGTGCATATTCGTGTAAATAAGGGATTCGCGGCCCAGCATTTCGACCCACGCGGAGCCCATGCCGCCGCCGCTGAGCGCTCTGGCGCATTGCTCCACAAAACGGGCGCCGTCTCCATATATGAGCAACTCGCTGCTGGTGATTTGTTTTGGGTAGTCGCATTGCATGACGACGCCGCGGTCATTTAGGATACGCGTAACGCTCGAATACAGCTCCCTATCCGCGCCGCCGCCCAGTACGCGGCTGACTATCGTGGCGGCTAAGGTCAGGTTTAGCGCGAAGAGCAAGATTATGAGAATGTTTTTCGCCCTCGCCCAATCCATAGCTAGCCCTCGCTCATGTTTACGGACTGCACATAACCGTCCGGCGACGTTATCGCCCAGACGGGCCATTCATAATAGCCCGGGCCCGGGCCCGCGTCGCGGCTGGCGGCCATATCGATGTTGTACGCCATTGCGATATCCGTCACTGCCATCCTCGTCAGGCTCTGGCCGACCTCGATCCGGTCGAAGTATAACTGCATTTTCTTTGTGTCCGTCGCAAAAAAGAGATCGACGAGCATCCAGCGGCACGATACGACGCGGTTCGCGTTCGCCCTGATAGTAATAGCGTTTTTGTACTCCGTCACCTTGTCCCCCTGCATCTGTTCATAATGGAAGTATACAGGGTAATCGTCGATGATATAGTCAAATGTGAATTCATACGTTGGTTCGGACTCGCTCTCATATATACCGCTCAATATTAAATCTGCGCTGCCAAGGAGCGGCTTCTCTATATTTAATATGAAAGATATCGATTTGTCGAGCGCGGCTGCAAGGGCGCCCTTTTCCCCCGGCTGCGTTTGCGGGATGTAGTTATACTCCATAAATCCGTCTTTGTACAGGCGGTATATGCTGGTGATATTTTTAAAGACCAAGGTGTCGTTGTAATCTATGGAGCGATTATAGCTATATATATCGTTAGTTAAAATGATATTTTCCAGCTCGGTTTTGTCGCGCACCTCCGTGGGCGCCGTATATCTGATGCGCCTGAAATCGCTGGTTTTCGGCCCCTCAACGATGCAAAAAACGTCGGGCGAGAAGCCCGGGAACCGGCCCCCTCCGACGTCGCTGATGGTCATATAACGGATTGTTCCAGCGTCGGCGCCGCCGGCTTGAGCTCTATCCGTATCCGTTAAATCATCGCCTTGCTGCGGCTCTGTTGGAATCGCATCCTGAACGTTCTCGCCCTCGCCTTCGCCTTCGCTCTCGCCCACGGCCTCACCCTCGCCCTCGGCTCCGGTTGCGTTTTCGCTTTCGCTTTCAGCCACAGGCGCGGCTCCGACTGCTCTTTCGCCATCGCTCTCGGCCCCGGCCGCAGCTCCAGTCGCAGCCCCAGTTGTGCTTTCGCCGTCACCATCGCCATCGCCTACGCCAACGCTCTGACGCTCGCTTTCGCTTTCTCCATCGTAATTGCCCAACCCACCGCCTTCGTTATCTCCATCGCCCATACCGCTGCTTTCGGCTGCTCCTATATCAACGTTGTAAGTTGTCCCCGTATCCGCGCCTGTACGCATGTAGGCGCCATTTCCGGAATCATCGCCGCTGCTCGCGCTGCCATTAGCACTGCCATTTGCGCTGCTATTCAAACCGGCATTCGCATCGGAGGTAGCACTACCATTTGCACCGATATTCGCGCTGCCGCTCGCGCCACTATAGCCATCAGCACTACTATATGTGCCTACATCGATTCTTTCGTCGGCGTCGTCGCTTGCATCCGCATCGTCGCTTGCGCTCGCCTCACCATTTTCGCCCGTATCGACGCTTGCGCTCGCCTCGCCATTTTCGCCCGCATCAGAAAAACCGCGTTCATCAGCTGAGCCTCCCGTATAAGTGGGAGCGTCCGAGTAGTCCCTGTATCCCGATGGATCATCGGTCAACTCGTTTCCCAGCCCGTTAACAATTCCATCCCCGAACCTACCCTCGCTCTCGCTTCCCAGCCCGCCATCCATCTCACTTCCGAGTCCGCCTACAGTCCCATCCCCGGCTCCACCAACCATATCGCTTTCGTACCCACCTTCGGTCTCGAACCCGCCCTCGCTCTCGCTTCCGAACCCGTCTTCGAACCAGCCGTCAAGTTCTTCATCGAAATCAGCCCAAAAACTATCATCGAATTCATCGTCGAATGAACCATCGTATGGATAATCAATAAAATCAGGTTCATAGCCTGGTTCTTCGGCGGTAACAGTGGCGGCGGCGCTGAGCATGCTGATGCCGTCATTGATCAGTTTTTGCATATCGAAATAATTGGCTGAGGGAGAAAATACGCGGACTATGCGCTCGTTGGTTAAGACATATAAGCAAACAGACTGTTTGCTGGCATTTTCTTCGGGAACAATCAAAAGCTTCTTAATTTCAGAGGGGGCGCCGGGCGTCGTGTTGCTGCGATCAAAAAGCCATTTTATGATTTCTTGGGATATCGCAGCCCGAAACTCGATAAGCACGCTGCGCTCCGAAACCAGCTCGCCCCATTTTTCAATAGGGACTTCTGGTTCCGGAGCCACAACCATTACATCTTCAAAAAAAGCCCTGCTGCGCGTGTTAATAGTGGCGAACAGTTCGCTTTTTCTGGAAACCGGGTAATGCGCCCGCTGTGTTTTGTGCGTCTGCTGCCCGCCGTCACAGATTGTGATGCGGTATGGGTTGAAGATCAAAGAAGCGGCGCCCGCGACATCAGAATCCGAGCGCGATTGGTTTATCCTGACTTCCTGACCGATAGTTGCGCCCAAAACAAAAGGTAGCGGAAACCCGTGGCTTACATCGCCCCACAAGACCCACACCTGTAACATGCTAGATACTAATAATACAACCAGCAGCAGCGACTTCAGGCGCTCTTTGTTAGTGATTATCGATCTCCTTAAGGATATTCGCAATCGTCAGTTCTTTAAGAAGTTCGCTGATCTTTTCGGTGACATTTTGGGAGCGGTACAGGATAGTAAATGTGACCACTTGAATTTCGTGGTCTTCTATATACCGGCCCTCTGTCTGCGCGGCTTCAATGACGGAAGCCGTACAGGCTGCGATTGCGAAATGATTCTCGCCCTCTTCAAGCAGGACGCTGCGCGTAAACACGCCATTGGAACCCACCGTCCATTGAGCTTCGCCGTCTACATCGGCAAACTCTGTATATGCGCCTGTTTCCGCGTCGAATCTCGTAAGGAATATAATGACGGGCTCCTCGGGATCGGCGTCATCGTCGCGCACGCCGCATATCGAGTAAGTGTTTTTATATACGATCTCCACTTCATCCCCATTGGGGTTGGTCATGTTAATGAGCACCAGCAACGCGGCGCCGGGCAGCGCGCCCTCCGGCGATTCGTCGTCCTCCGCCATTTCAGTCAGCTCCGAAAGATCCGCAAGTTCCGCCGGCACAGCGTCTTCCAGCTCGATTACAATGACGTCAGCGTCGGCCAGGTTCTGCCCAATCCGTTCAATCAGCCGTTCCAATATTTGGTCGGCGCCAAAAGCCGCTGCCGCCGGCGCCATGGAGTCATCTATATATTGGTCGCTGTATAGAATCGCAGCGGTCGGTGTTGGCGAAGGCGTGGCAGCAAGAGGCGCCGCGCCGGACAGCTCGCCCGAGGTGGCAGACGGAGGAATAGGCGTCGGAGTGCCTGCCGCAGCCGCGCCAGCTGAACCGCCGGAGCCGCCCGCAGCAGCCGAACCGCCTGTGCCGTTCGCTCCACCTGCGCCGCTTACCGCATTGGACGCCGCCGGCGTGGGCGTAGGGGCGGGCGACGGGGTGGGCGTCGGCTGTACATACCTTGTATGGTAGTAGTCATATGCGAAAAAATTGTCATATTCATATTGCTCATAGCCGTCGTACGCATACAGCGCTTTGGAGGGGGAGGCCGGCAGCGCCCTCTGCGCGCCGGTGTCTGCGTTGGCGCCGGTATCCGCGCTGCCCGCCGTATAGCGAGTGTTAGCGCCGCCGCCGATGTCCGCGCTGCTGCCGCCGCCGACCCGCGCAGCGACTGCGCTAGCGTTCAAAACAACGCCAAAACCGCCTCCGGCAGACCCGCCGGAAGCGAAAACGGCGCAAGGGACAAGAGCCATTACGCTAAACAAAATAATAAATGTAAAAATTAGCTTTATGTTTTTCATTGTTCGTTCATAAATCTTATAT
This sequence comes from Oscillospiraceae bacterium, assembly GCA_009777515.1. GTDB lineage: Bacteria > Bacillota > Clostridia > WRLR01 > WRLR01 > WRLR01. Next base: position 49,449 of record WRLR01000009.1, read on the forward strand.
TACAAGATAATGTGGTTTATTAGTCGTTTAGATACACGAATACACTTTATAAGCACATTATATCAAAGTACTGTTACATAACAGTTACATCGGTTTTAAAAGATTATTAAAGGTTGAAAAAGATGTGGATGATCTAGGCGACCACGGTGTCCGCATCGGCGGTGGCGCCGTCGATCGGCAGGCGGATCAGCACGTCCGTGCCCTTGCCAAGCTCCGACAGAATGCTCATCGATCCCTGGTGCGCGCCGATGATCTCCTCCGCGATGGAGAGGCCCAGCCCCGTGCCGCCCATCTCGCGCGAGCGGGCTTTGTCGACGCGGAAAAAGCGTTCCGTCAGGCGCGGGATGTCCTCGCTCGGTATGCCGATGCCCGTGTCGCTCACCTTGATATGTACCTCTTCCGCCATCCTGCTGATATAGACGGTGATGTTGCCCTCGTCGTGCGTGTATTTGATGGCGTTGCCGATCACGTTGATAAAAACCTGAGCCAGCTTGTCCTTGTCGGCCCATATGTCCGGCACCCCGCCGAAGACATAGTACGTCAGCGCCTGCGACTTCTCCTGCGCGCTAATCTGCAGGTGCTCAACGCAGCTCTTGACCGTCATTACGATGTCGGTGCGCCCAAAGGACCATCGCGCCTGGTTGTTGTCGAACCGCGAGAGCTGGAGCAGTTCGCTAACGAGCTTAGCCATCCTGTCGGCCTCGGAATGGATGACGTTGAGGAAACGCTCCGAAGTCTCCCGATCTTCTATGCCGCCGTCGAGCAGGGACTCGGAGTAGCTGATGATCGAGGTCAGCGGCGTGCGCAGTTCGTGCGAGACATTGGCCACAAATTCCCGGCGCATGTTTTCGAGCCGCTGCTGCTCTGTTACGTCGTGGATGACGGCGATAATGCCGCCCGGCTTGTTGGCGATGTCCGAAAAAACTGAGCAATAGATTTCCAGCGCCCGATCCTCATATTCAACCGTCAGCTCCCAGTTGCTCAGCTCGCCCGAGTCCAGGATGCCCTGCGCTGTCCGGTCGCCCATTTCGAAACGGGCTGCGAACGCGTCAAACGGGGTGTTCGCCAAGTCGTGCCCGAGTTTTTCCGTGGCGGCGGGGTTGGACAGAATCACCTCGCCCTTCATATTATATGAGATGATCCCGTCCTGCGAATAGTTGAGGATATTTTCCTGCTTGTTCTTCTCGCTCGTAATTTCTTCCAGGTTGGCTTTGAGCGCCTTTGCCATTTTATTAGACGCGTCCGTGAGCTTGCCTATCTCGTCGTCAGACTTCGCCTCGACGGCCTGATCCAGATCGCCGTTCGCGATCCGGTTCGCCGTGTTCATCAGCGTCTTGATCGGATCCGTTATCGTCCGCGCCAGCAGGTAGCCGGAAACGGTAGCAATGAGCAGCGCCAGTGCGATGCTGAAGCTTATCGCGTTGCTGAACGCGTCGGTGAGCGAGCTCCAGGCGGCGCTGTTGTAGCGGAAGTAAATGATATATTCGCCGTCCAAGAGGCGCACGAGGCGGGCATAGTCGTAAAAGCGCTCGCTGTCCGCGCGGATGACGATGCTTTCCTTGCCTTCCTGTGCGCCCCCGAGGACCGCGATTAAATTGTGTGAGCCCAAAATTTCCGACAGGAACTTGCTCATGTTGGAATTGTACAGGCCGTCCGACGAATGGACGATGTTGTTGATGTTGGCCTTGTCAATGACCGTATATGTTTTGTACTCGTCGAGGCTGAACAGGAAAGTCGCGTTCATCTCGTCCCGCAGATACTGCAGCATGTCGTCGAGGGTGTACGCGCCTTCGTTGACCTGCCAATTTCTAAATCCGCTCTCGACGCCCGCGACAAAACGGTCGTAGTATATCGCCTCGACCCTGTTGTTCAACACCAGCCCAACAGGCATTACCAAAGCGATTGCGACTATGATAAAGATGATGACCAGTCTCCACTGGATAGACTTGAACAATGCCCGGCTCCCTCGTCTGCTAGTCAAAAAAATTATAACATAGTTCGCCGTAACAGGACAATAACTACTACTAGTTCGTAACACCCGAACGGCGCCCGCCGCCCGCTACCCACCGTCATTGCGGCCGCGCAACGCGCTTCGACTCGCAATCTCGCCCTATTGCCCGGAGGCGCACTCCTTGCGCAGCGCTTCAACCCGCTTCAACTCGGCGGGAACGTCTATGTGCTGCGGGCAGACATCCTTGCATGCACCGCATTCGATGCAGTCGGAGGGGCCGCTGCCCTCGCCGGGGTTGAATTGCAAGAATTGGCGGGTGTTCTTATAATATAGATAGGAATTGTACCTATCAAACAGTTCGTCGATCGGGATTTCCTTTGGGCAGCCGCTAAGGCAGTACTCGCACGATGTGCATGGGACCGTTGGATAGCTTTTCATGACTTTGATGGTCTCATCAATGGCCCTTTGCTCGTCCGCCGCGAGCGGCGCCAGCGGTGAAAATGTCTTTAGGTTCTCTTCGACTTGGGCCACCGCGGACATGCCGCTGAGGACGCAGAACGCCGCCTTTAGCCCGGCGGCCCAGCGCAGCGCCACGGACGCCGGGGTGACGCCGGGCTTTAGCATCTCGCTGATCTTCTTCACCGCCGGCGCGTCTGGGTTCGCCAAACCGCCGCCGCGCACCGGCTCCATTACGATGACGGGGACGCCGGCCTTTTCGGCGATCTCGTAGCATTCCCTGATCCCCGGCTTCATATCCCAGTCCGCGTAATTGACCTGGATCTGCGTAAACTCCCATCCGGGGTATTCGTCGATGATTTTTTGGTATTCCTCCGGGTTCGCATGTGACGAAAACCCGATGCGCCGGATTTTGCCGCTCTTTTTCGCGTTTTCGATGAAATCGAAGACGCCGAACGACTTCATTTTCTCCCATGATTCCCCATACAGCGAATGCATCAGATAAAAATCGATATGGTCCGTTTTGAGCCTCCGGAGCGACTCGCCGAGCATTTCGTCCATTTCCTCCGCTTTTGCGACCCGGAATGTGGGCAGTTTTGTCGCCAGATAGAAACTGTCCCTGGGATAGCGCGAAACCAGTTCGTCGCCAAGGAAAATCTCGCTTTTCTGCGCGTGGTAAACATATGCCGTATCAAAATAATTGATGCCGCCTGCGATGGCTTTGTCGATCATCTCCCTGCATGTATCATAATCGATAGAGCCGTCGTCGTGAATCGCGAGCCGCATGGCGCCAAATCCCAGTAAGCTCGTAGTTGCGTTTAATTTTTCTACAATCTTTTTTTCCACAAAATACCTCCGAAACCCTGACGTTAATTAATGATAAAAATGCACACGACAAGCCAACCCCGCGCTACTATATCAGTCCGCTAAAATTGGCTTGTGCCGCATTCGGTATTAATATTCAATTTTTAGGTATCTGCGCGGATAAATACAATAAAACTATGCTGTTAAAAACGCCATAGCCGCATTGGCTGCCGACGCCGCGTCCGCCGTGTAGCAGTCCGCGCCAATTTGATCGCAATACGCCTGCGTGACGGGGGCGCCGCCAATCATAACCTTAACTTTGCCTTCCAGCCCTTCGGCCTTTACTGCGTCTACAACATTCTTCATTTCGCCCATCGTAGTCGTCAGCAGGGCCGACAGACAAATAATGGTGGCATTGTGTTCTTTTGCCGCAGCGAGGAACTGTTCCGGGGACACGTCGACGCCAAGATCGTGCATCTCTATCCCCTTGCCCTCCATCATCATCTTGACGAGGTTTTTGCCGATGTCGTGCAGGTCCCCCTTGACCGTGCCGATAACGCCGACGCCTTTTGACTCTACGCCTTCTGCTATCAGCTTGGGCTTTAGCACTTCCATGCCTCTGTTCATGGCGCGCGCAGCTATCAAGACTTCCGGCACATAAATTTCGTTGACCATGAACTTGTCGCCGATAACGCTCATCGCGTTGAGCATGCCTTCTTCTAAGATATCCTTGGGCGCGATGCCGTCTTCGAGCGCTTTTGTGACTAGATCGGCCACCGCCTTAGCCTTGCCGGCTTGGAGGCTTTCGTTGATTTCGACTAAAATCTGGCTCATTGAGTTGCCCTCCCGCTTAAAATCGTACTGAAATTAAAATACATTATAACACATCATAGCCATGTATCAAGCCCGGCAAATATTTTTTCGCATGGACGACGCAAATTTGGTGACGCAAATTAATGTTAATTGAGATGACGCAAATTGGCGTTAATCAGTTGGCTGGCGTTAATTGGCGCAAAATCGCACCATGCGAAATCGCGCCTTGACTTTGGCGGCCTGCGGTTGCATAATTGTCTAAGATTATCAGTGGACGCAATGATTTAATAAATAACCGGGAGGTATTGAAATGCCTGAGCCGACAAAAGCGGCAGCCACGCATGCGGGGAAGCATAATAAGCATATTGAACCGTGCCGCCCGAAGTGGAAGGGCACGATGACGGACCGCGAACGCTTCAACAACCAGATGCACTATAAACCCGTCGATCGCTGTTTCAACATGGAATTTGGGTATTGGGAAGAAAACTTCCGCGAATGGGACATTTTTGTCGACAATGGCATTACGGGCAACGCGGAAGCGGATATATTTTTCAATTTTGACAAGATACACGTCGCGGGCGGCCACAACTGGATGAACCCGCCGTTCGAGCAACGGGTCGTCCGGGAGACCGAGACCACCCAAATTATCATCAACGGCGACGGGCTGACTGCAGAAATCCCCAAAGATAAGCATGACACCATCCCGCACTATATCAGCGCGACCATCGTCACGCCGGAGGACTGGAAGCGGTGCAAAGCCGAGCGCTTCCGGATTGACGACGACACGCGCGTCCCGCCGCCGGAAGAGGTGCTAAAGCGCCACCCGAACGATCGGGACTACCCGCTCGGCATAAACTGCGGCTCGATGATTGGCAAGATCCGCGATATGCTCACTTTTGAGGGGCTCGCGTACGCGTGCTACGATTACCCCGAAATGGTGGAAGACATGGTCGAGACCTGCTGCCTTATCGTGGAGCGGTCGCTCGATATTTTGCTGCCCCACATACAGTTCGACTACGCCTCCGGATGGGAGGACATATGCTTTAAAAACGGCCCCATCGTGTCGACGAGCTTTTTTCGCGACGTCGTGGGCCCGCGCTACCGCAGGATAGGCGACAAGCTGCGCAGCCACGGCATAAAGCTTTGGTACATAGACTGTGACGGCGACGTAAGGCCGATTATGAAATACTTTCTCGACAACGGCGTCAACTGCCTGTTCCCGTTTGAGGTCAATGGGTGCGCGCATCCGGGGACGCTGCTGGATGAGTTTGGCAAGGATCTGCGCATCATGGGCGGCGTGGACAAGATACAGCTCGGTTTTGGCAAGGACGCCATCGACGCCTACATGAAGTCGCTCGTGCGCTTGGTCGAGCGCGGCGGTTTCATCCCGTTTTGCGATCACCGCTGCCCCCCGAATGTCAAAACAGAAGATTACCTATATTATTTGGATCTAAAAGAGCGCATGTTCGGAATGTAGGGACGACCGCTCCGGTCGTCCGCCCCGCGGCGCGATGTCCTCATCGCATTAAATGGGTACCTATGTGTTGTAGGGCGCGATGTCCTCATCACTTTGTGCGGGTATTTATGTGTTGTAGGGCGCGATGTCCTCATCGCGCCTTTTGACGCGCAGCATTTGCCCTCCCGTCAATAGCAGCACGGCGCACAACGTAATAAGCGCACCCGGGATCAACCCCGGCGTCATGTACCGGAACTCAACTGTATGCCTGCCTGCCGGCAATCGTACCGCGATAAGCGCACCGCCGCCTACATACTCCACGTTGGCCGGCTCGCCGTTTACCGTTATACGCCAACCTATATCATAGGGGATCGACGTGTACATGAGGCCCGGCTTTGTTACGGATATCTCACCCGAAAGCCGTGTGTCCGTATAGCCAGTCACCTCCAGCCCCTGCGCCCTCAAAATGTCCCACGCATCGCCGAACGCGTTCGCGTCGAAATCGTAAGCGAGCAGCGTGAACGAGTCGGCTTCGGCCAATTCGAACATCAATTGGATCTCCACTTCATCGCCCGCGCGGGCATACTGTGCGTCGATTATATAAGGATACTTGATATTGTGGTCGCGGGCGACGCCCGCCGGTTCGGACGCCCCACGCTCGGAAGCCGTGATGTTTCGCACTTGGACGGTTTCGATCCTCGGGCTTTTTACGTAGAAGTACACCGGCCCGTCCCTCCGGGCGGTCACCGTGTACACAGCCTTGGCGGCGCGGCCATCGTCCGCCGTCTGGTAGCGTCGGACGCCGTCCGCCCCGCCCTCGGATGTGATAGTCATATTTTCCTGCCGCTCAATGCGCGGGTCCAGTTTCCTGAACAGCGGTACGGCAAGCCCGCTCGCGCGCCTGTAAAAATCCTCTTGAAATAAAAACGGGTTTGCTTGCGCCATGTTCCATGACAGGATATCTTCGTCCACCATAAAGCCGACAGGCAAAAAGAATGGGTTTTCATAGACCATGACCGTCGGCTCTGCACTATCGAAAGCGGCTTCGTCATCTGTAGCGCCGCCCAAAGCGGCGTCTTCGCCCAATTCGCCACCCCAAGCGGCATCGTCACCCGATACGCCGTCCAAAACTGCATCGCCGATAGCTGTCGCTTCCTTATAAATATCATGTACATCATCATATATACCGTTGTCGTATGCGCCGTCCTGGCTGAGCAGATAGCGGATCGCGAACATGGAATTTAGCGTGGGCGGCGCGCTGCGGTACACATACCACGCGTTTGAATGGATCAAGCCCAATTTGCCAAATAGATCGTTTACGGCGACATAAGACGTGGACGAATAATATGAAATCCCCTTGTACCCGTATATAATCGGCGTGTTGTACGTTGTATGCGTAGTGAACTCCATCCGCTCGAACGCGGGGCCGCCCGCCTGCTCCAACTGGTTGACCTTGTTGACCGTGGGCTTGATTTCGCCTGTCCGCATGAAATAGTTTTGCTTCGGAAAAACACCGGCCTCCCCGATCCCATAACCTGCGTTAACTGCGATTTCCGCGCAGATCAACGCGGCGAGCAGCAGTTCGGCGATTTTTGGCGTCGCTCGAATCGGTTTTTTAGGAACATCCAGCTCCACGGCGCATCTTTCATCAGATGCGTGACTTTCCTCGAAAGCATGACTTTCCTCGCGACGCTTTTTTATCAAGAAAGCCAGTGCCGGGGCTTCGATGATGGCAAATGCGATACTGCCGTAAATTGTCCACTTGGTCGTCTTTTCAGCCGGCTGCACCTCCATAAACAATATGAAGCCTAAGAGCAGAGCGAATACGGCGAACAGCATGCGCCCGCCGGTGGCGTCGATTTTCAAAAGCGCGTTATAAGACATTGTCAGGATCAGAAAAACATATAAAAACGCGAAACGGAAGAACAGCGAGTTCGGAAAATGCGTACCGTGCCACAGGAAATCGAGCGTGTTCAAATTGAAGCTTATTATAAAGAAGCAAACCAAAAGGCCGTTGGTAATTTTTTCCCGAACCGGGATCTTCCTGTTGAGAAAATAGAAAGCGACAAACGGAAGCACGGCAATGCCGCAATAGATATTCGGCAGCCCTACCATTATGGACGGTTTGATCAATGCGAGATGATTCGCGATGATATCCAATATGTTCGAATACAGGCGCGCAGTTTTCGGTAATTCCGCGCCCGCCGCCGAGGAGTGGAGCAGGCCGAAATACGCGGGTAGCGTAATAATCGCCGACAGGGCCCCGGCGATAAGCGAATAAACAGCGAAAAGGCCGGTCCTGCGGGCGATGTGCGCAAAAAAATGCGGCGCGGCGGCGCCGGGGCGCTCGCTGAGGTTTGTGTTACATCGCCGACTGTGGCTGTCGGCGCCGCTCGCAATGTACGCGAAAAAATACAAGGCCGAATAGATGCAAATCATTATAGCTATAAAATAATTCGATATTATTGTGTATGACAGCGTCAGGCAGTAGAGCAGCCCCGTCCCTCGGTCGACCAGCCGCTCGATCCCGAGCGCGACGATGGGGAACAGGGCGATGCAGTCAAACCACATGATGTTCCAGTAATACGCGAGGAAATAGCCGCACAATGCGTACATGACGGCAAAAGCGACCGTTAAGAAGCCCTGGGAGCGAAATTTTGATCTGAGGTAAGCAAACATAGCCAAACCGGCGGCGCCCGCGCGGAGCAATACAAGCCCAAGCACAAACTCTGTAGCATGGGTGTCGCTGACAAAAACCGCGAGCACATTCAACGGGCTTGACAGATAATATGCCAACCTGGACAGATAATTTGACCCCAGGCCCCCGATCCACGAATGGAGCAGGCTGCCCCCACTGCGCAAGATATTCCCGAATTCCATGATGAACGGGGTGTATTGGTGGTGGTTGTCAATTATCAGAATGGAGTTTTTGCCGAATGGATAGACTTCTATAACGGCGAACGCTATTAACAGCAGCATAATTGGCATAAAAAAGGAGAGCAGCAAATAAACGTTCCGTTTCAGCCATCTCAACGCGGCGCCCACGCAGTCCGCGCCGCCCGCGTCGCCCCCTACCGCGCTGCCCGCGTCGTCACTATCTGCATCGCTGCCGACTCCGAGCGCGTCCCCCATTTCGTTTTTGTGCCGGAATATGAACAGCTTACTGAAAAAATAGTTCAATATAATAACTACGACGGCCGCTATGAGTTTTGCGGCATATTTGTGAATGGACAAGACCTCTACGGCCAGCAGCATCCATGCATATTCAATGAGCAACGAAACAACCCGCGCAGCTACAAACGCGCCCGCTTCCCGTAGGAGGGCGCCCGCGCTATTGGTTTTACTCCGAAAAACAATTATTTTATTGGTTACGAACGCAAAGGCGACAGCCGCGACCCAGGCTATACCGTTGGCGACGAGGTAGGAATACTCGGAACGCAGCAACGCGTCCACAAGAAAAAACACCGCGTAGTTTACAAACGTAGTAAGCCCGCCGAATATCAGGTAGTTAATTTTTTCCATATTTTGCGGGCCGCCCGCACGGCGCTCCGCCCACTGGTATAGACGTTTTAGTTTATCCAAATGCTATTCTCCGGCGCCCTCTGCACTGCCTTCCGCGCCGCTCTCCACGCCGCTCTCCACGTCGCCTTCCGCGCCGCCCCTGTGAAAACTGGTCCGCTTTTCAATATATATGGGCCTGCGTTTAGTTTCCATATACATGCGAGCCAGATACTCGCCCAGGATGCCGCAGGACAAAAGCATGATGCCGCCGATCAGCAACAGCATAATGAACGTGGAAGGGTACCCGGGGGCGTCCGTGCCGATAAACATGTATTTTATCAACTCGTACAGTATAAGAATCATAGAAATAAACGAAAATGCGACGCCGGCGAACGACGCGAACCGGAGCGGCACGGTAGTAAATGCCGTTATGCCCTCCAGAGCGTACTTAAACAGCTTCCAGAACGAAAACTTGGTCTCCCCCGCGATCCGTTCGACATTGTGAAACTCGATCCACTTTGTCTTAAAACCGACCCATGCGAAAATGCCCTTGGAAAACCTCTGCACTTCGGAAAGTTCGAGGATGGCGCCCACCATTTGTTTCGTCATCATACGATAATCGACCGCCCCGTCGGCGATGTCCACGTCCGACATTCTGTTGATAAGCCTATAAAACGCCCTCGCGAAGAAACTTTTTATGCGCGGCTCGCCCTCGCGGCTGACGCGGCGCGCCGAGCAACTGTCATAGCCCTCCTCATCCAGCGCGTACAGCATGTCGGCCAGCATGCGCGGCGGATGTTGCAAATCCGCGTCGATGACTGCAGCGTAATCGGCCGAGGCATTTTTCAGCCCCGCATATATGCCCGCTTCCTTGCCAAAGTTGCGCGAAAACGATATATAGTTGACGTTTTCATATTCGCGCGCGTAATCAGAAATGATCGCTAGCGTGTCGTCGGCGCTGCCGTCGTCAACAAATATGAATCGGAACGCATATTGCGGCATTTTATTGATTTGGGCGCATGTCTCTTCAAAAAATCGCGCGAGCGACGGGCCCTCGTTATAGCACGGCACTATCAGATCGACCGTTTTGCGCGGTGGCGCCATTTTTGAATCTCCCCTTGCTTTTTTGTCTACCCTATTTGTTTTTGTCTACCCTATATGTTTTCTGGCTATCCATTGGATCAATGCAAGATTATATCATGAATCACGTGCGATTCGGCTAAGGTGAGGATCGTTTTTTATTTATAAATTGTATTTCCACGCATGATTTGGTAACATGTTTTATTAAGAGTGTTAATTAGCTTGTTGAAGTGTTAATTAGTTTTAGAAAGGAAGGTTTGTAATGAAAAAATCAGTTTTGGTTATATGGCACGACAGGTGGCACCCGGACACGACATACGAAGCGATGATCAATGAACTGTTCGGCGATTGGGACCTAAAAACCGACAAATCCATGCTGACGCTGTCTAGAGCGGAAAAGGCGCCCGATTTCGCCATTGTGCTGTCCGCCGCAATGCAGCAGGAGGAGTCGCTGTCCGACGAGGATCAAGCCGCAATATGCCGCATGGCTGACAACGGCATGGGCATGCTGTACATCCACGCGGGCCTTACGCGCATTAAGGAGGGCACGCCGATATACGGGCTTACGCACGCGCGTTTCATTATGCACCCCCAGGGGCAGCCGCCGGTATACAACTGCGACATGCCAGGCGTCGGCCATCCGATCATGGCCGGGGTCGAGCCGTTTGAAGCGCCCGACGAGCATTATTTTTGTTATGTCGACGTAGAGAAGACGCAGCCGTTTATGGCGTCGCGCTCGGAACATGGGACGGAGATAGGGGGCTGGGCGCATGAATTCGGAAAAGGGCGCATATGCTGCTTGGGCCCGGGCCACACGGTCGACGCCGTAGATAAGATGAAGCCGCTTATAGTCAGCGCGACCGCATGGTGCATGAAAGAAAAATAAATAAAACACTGTATCGGTTAGTTTTGAACTGTTGCAAAATAATATTAAACGAATCGCCCATACAGGGTATATTTAAATTATATTTTAATATATATGGCGGAAAGGGGTTATTTACAATGAAAAAGTTTGTATGCACGGTATGTGGCTATGTACATGAAGGCGCGGCGGCGCCCGAGAAATGCCCGCAGTGCGGCGCGGCCCAATCAAAGTTTACGGAACAGGCCGCAGGCAAGTTTGCCTGGGCTGACGAGCACAGGATCGGCGTCGCGGCCGGCGTCGACAGCGAAATCCTCGAGGGTCTCCGCGCGAACTTTACCGGCGAGTGCACCGAAGTTGGCATGTATCTGGCGATGAGCCGCCAGGCCGAAAGGGAGGGGTTCCCGGAAATCGCCGAAGCCTACAAGCGCATAGCGTTTGAGGAAGCTGATCACGCGTCCAGGTTCGCCGAGCTGCTGGGCGAGGTCGTTTACGCCGACACGAAGAAGAACCTCCAGCTCCGCGCGGAGGCCGAACACGGCGCATGCGCGGGTAAAAAGGCTATTGCGACGCGGGCGAAAGAATTGAACTACGACGCCATCCACGACACAGTCCATGAGATGTGCAAGGACGAGGCGCGCCACGGCTGCGCGTTCCAGGGGCTGCTGGAGCGCTATTTCAAGTAAGACAAGACATATTATCGGATAAGCGGCGGCAGTCGCAATATATGCGTATAAGTATCGTATAAATATATTGTATAAGTATATTGTACATACACACATACATATGCATGCATTGCGCACTGCCGCCGCTTTTTGTTTTTCTTATGGTTGCATTAATGGTTGCATTAACGGTTGCACTAGTGGTTGCGCTTTCCGTCTGGCGGACGCGAACATTGTAATTGACCATCTGTTGCGATATACTACCGATAATACAAATGAAAAGGAATATCTGTGACTATGAAAGCATTATTCAAATACGCGGAAGGCCCGGGCAACTTGGAAGTCCGGGACGTGCCCGTGCCTGAGCCGGGGCCGGGGCAGGTCAGGATAAAAATAGCGGAAGCCGGAATATGCGGCTCCGACCTACACATTTACCACAGCGACATTGCTATACCCGTGAAGCCGCCGGTCATCATCGGGCATGAATTTTCGGGCGTCGTGGACGCATTGGGCGAGGGCGTTTCAACATGCGCCATTGGCGACCGCGTCGTTTCCGAAACGGCGTTTTCGTACTGCGGCGCCTGCGAGCTGTGCCGTACAGGTTGGTACAATCTCTGCCCCGAGCGCAGGACGCTCGGATATTGGTATGACGGGGCGTTTGCGAATTATACAGTCGTGCCGGAAGGCCGCGTGCATGCTATACCGGACTCGGTGTCGTTCACGTCCGCCGCCATGACCGAGCCGCTCGCCTGCGTGACGCACGCGATTGGCGATCTGTGCAAAATATCTCCACAGGATGTGGTGCTGGTCACCGGCCCCGGCGCCATCGGGCTGATGGCGGCCCAAACGGCTAAGGCGTACGGGGCGACGGTGGTGCTGTCCGGCGCAGGCGTCGACGAGGAGCGCCTTGCGCTCGGCCGCTCGCTGGGGATAGACCACACAATCAATATTGGAGAAGAGGATTTGGGGCAAGCTCTCGATACTCTTACGGGCGGCGCGGGCCCGGACGTTGTTTTGGAATGCTCGGGCGCCCCTGCCGCGATAAACACAGCGCTCAGGCTTGTAAAGAAGCGCGGCTGGTTTGTCCAGATCGGCCTGCCGGGCAAGCCCATACAATTTGACTTGGAAGCCATCAACTACCGCGAGATCCGTTTTTCCGGCTCATTGGGCTCCCGCCGCCAGAGCTGGCGCATGGCGCTGTCGTTGCAAGAGGCCGGAAAGGTGCGGCTAGAGCCGTTGGTCACGCATAAATATCCGGTAAGTGAATGGAAAGAAGCTTTTGATGTATTCGAAAACAAGCAAGGGTGCAAGGTGTTTATACTACCCGTGGACATATAGTCATTTATTATGATTTAAAAGCCACTCGCAAAATTCGCTTCCGCTGCCAATCAACACCGATTTTTAACAATATAGCAATACAATAAATCGCAACATTTTACACTTGACTCGGCAACATTTTAAGAATTTGAAGATTAAAACCGCAACATACGTGAAGAAAGGGAGATATTTATGCCTATAACCGCAGAAAAACGCAAAGAATTGGATGGATTGTGCCGGAAGTTCCGGGCCAAGCTCATCGACGTCCTGCACGCCAAACAGACAGGGCATCCGGGCGGCTCGCTTTCTGTCTGCGAAATACTGGTGAGCCTGTATTTCCACCAAGCCAACGTAAACCCCGCCAACCCGAAAGACCCCGCGCGGGACAGGGTAGTGCTCAGCAAAGGGCACGCGGCGCCGATGCTATATCTTTCGCTGGCTGAAAAGGGGTTCTTCCCGTATGAGGAAATAGATACCCTGCGCGATTTCGAAACAAGGCTGCAGGGGCATCCCAGTTCGAAAGACACCCCGGGCGTCGAGCTCTCCACAGGGCCGCTGGGACTGGGGCTTTCGGCGTCGCTTGGCATGGCGCTGGCTGCGCGCCTTGACGGCTTCGCTTCCAGGGTATATACGGTGCTCGGCGACGGGGAATTGAACGAGGGCACGGTTTGGGAAGCGGCAATGGCGGCGGGCAAATTTAAGATAA
>WRLR01000010.1 GCA_009777515.1 Oscillospiraceae bacterium
GAGGAACTCGAACCGCTCATCAATAGGGAGGTAACTGTCGACCTCAAAGTATACGCAGCTATCTCCCTGTTTGAACTCGCCTTTCTTCGCAACGCACTGCCAGCCCTTAATAACAACAAGTTCAATGAAGTCTGCGCCCGCAATAGGTTTTACTTCCGATATCTCTTGAATTGTTACTAATTTTCGCACTGGTTAGTCACCCCTTATGAAGAATTTCCGGCTCAACTAGCACCTTTGGCTTGTATGTCCGGCACTCGTGGTATTTTTCCTGCTTTCTGACTTTCCCCAGGACTTGTTTCAAGTGCTCTATAAATGGCTTCATCTTCGGATCGGAAATTAACTCATACATTGTTTAATTCGTTTAGGGATTTTGCTTACACAAGCATTATATCGAATTTTATTCACAATGTAAAGTATGTTTGTGAATTGTTTTCAGTGAATATATAAAGGGTTCTCGCTCATTCTTGAATTCATACACCATTTGCATATTTTACTGTATAAGGGCAGTGGAGCATGCAAGCTAATGAACAATTGCACAAGCTTACATCCATCATGTCATCCCTGCTCGTTTGCTGCGTCCATGTAGTTCCCAGCAGGGCATGTGCATCGCAAGCATCAATGCAGACGGTACAATTCCCGCATTTTGATTCTTCGGGAGCGTGGCAAACGGAATCAAAGGGCGCGGTCGTTAAAACTGTACAAAACACAACGCCGCACCCATATTGGCTGTTGACAAGCAGGTTGTTTTTACCGATGAAGCCAAATCCTGCCATCAGCGCAATGGTTTTGTGCGGTAGAAAGCTCGATCTTGTTTCGCGATGGAAACGGTTATTAATAAAGTTCGCGTTTTCTGATTGCGAAAGGCTCGGATAGCCGCTGTCAGTCAGCTTTTCAGCCAAGCGATCAGCCAAAGCGTCCATATCATGCTCGCCTTTTACGAAATAATCAACTTCGCTTGGCAGCCCTTGTCTTTTTTTCGCGAGAAACTCCTGCGGCAACACCCTCCCGAAAAAAACGGCACAGGGATAACCGGCAGTTATGCTGCCTGATAATGGTGATATATCAACGAAATAAACAAAGTCGGCACTTTCGCCTTTAATATACTGCGCCCATTTTTCATTGAACATATTTATCGTTTCCTTTGTATGCTTTTTATTATATTATCATAGCATTAATTAGCATAAAAAATGTCAAAGGTATAGAAGACATGAACGATCCAACAGTATGCTTTATCGTCGAAAACAAAAGGGATTTTCTACCGTTATTGCTGCTAGGCGACGAACGGGAAAGCGATATCGCGCAGTACCTTGAGCGCGGGGACTTATTTGCCCTGTATGACGGAGATCTGAAAAGCGTTTGCGTCGTCACCGACGAGGGCGGCGGCGTTTTGGAAATTCAGAACCTCGCAACCGACATCCGCTATCAGCGCCAAGGGTACGCGTCGCGGCTGGTTGGGCATGTAGCGAACCACTACGCCGGGCGGTACGATAAAATCATCCTCGGTACAGGCGACGTGCCGGGCATACTGTCCTTTTACGAAAAATGTGGATTTAGCATAACCCATAAAATTGCCGATTATTTCACCGAGCATTTCGACTATCCGATTATCGAGGACGGGATAATATTGAAAGATAAGGTGTATCTTGAAATGATCATTGGCTCTAAAAATCGTACTAATATGAGGGGGGAAACATGCAATACGTAACAGACCCGAAATCGGGAAACAGGCTGTCGATCCTTGGTTTTGGCTGCATGCGCTTCCCGCTCGACCGCGAAAAAACAGAGAAGCTGATTGTCGAGGCCGTAAACGGCGGCGTCAATTATTTCGACACTGCGTACATATATGGCAACAGCGAGGCAACGCTCGGCACTATTTTACACAAAAACGGTTTACGAGACAGCGTATTCATTGCAACCAAGCTGCCGCACCAGAAATGCAAGGAATACGGCGATTTTGACAAGCTTTTTCAAGCGCAGCTTGCCCGGCTAAAAACAAGCCATATAGACTATTACCTTATCCACAACCTCTCCGACATCGCCGCTTGGCGGAGACTCTGCGAAATGGGCATTGAAAGCTGGGTGTCGGAAAAAAAGGCCAGCGGGCTAATTCGCCAATTAGGTTTTTCGTTCCACGGCACGCAAAAAGGTTTTGTTGATCTGATAGAAGCTTATGATTGGGATTTTTGCCAAATCCAGTACAACTATATGGACGAAAACTATCAGGCAGGCCGATCGGGCCTTAGATCGGCATATGAAAAGGGCATGCCTGTCATCGTCATGGAGCCGCTGCTTGGCGGGAAGCTGGCTACGGGGCTGCCGCCAAAAGCCATGCAATTATTCAAGCAAGCCGACCAAGATAGCACGGCGGCTTCTTGGGCGCTGCGCTGGCTATGGAACCAACCGGAAGTTACGGTGGTTCTATCGGGGATGAATAGCATGGAACAGCTTGCCGACAACGCAAAAACTGCCGGGGCCGCCATGCGCGGGATGATGACCGATGGGGAATCCTCCGTTATCGACTCGGTAACCGTCGTGCTCCGCGAAGCATATAAAATACCTTGCACCGGTTGCAACTACTGCATGCCCTGCCCTCAAACAGTCAATATACCGGGCTGTTTCGCCGCGTACAACACATCCTATGCCATGGGTTTTTTTTCGGGCATTGTGCTATACTTGACCGGCACGGGCGCAAACCGCCCCGAAATGCAGCAGAGGCCGAAATTCTGTATAAAATGCGGCGCCTGCGAAAAGCAGTGCCCGCAGCACATTGAAATTATCAAGCAGCTAGAAGCCGTCAGGCGGCGCATGGAGCCATTTTGGTTCAACGCGGTTATTTGGCTGATTCAAAAAATCACGGGGTAGATACAGTATGGCGCTATAGTGTTCAATTATAGCGCTATATTGGTGCAGTGATGGCATTATCATACTAACATATACCGCCACAATCGCTTTTCTGCCATTTAGTGCTATTTACAACGCATATGCAATTTATTATACTGGCAATACTTGCTACGGCAATCGAAAACGACACTAAATGACAACATTCAATAATAATGGGGGGCATAGCCAATGAAATCGCTGCTACAGCCGATGTACCTGCGCGAAAGGAACGAGAGAGAGGAAGCCGAGTATCGGGCGCAACTGGATAACCTGATTTCGATGTACGGGAACGAAGCTGTTTTTTTGCCATCCCTGCCCATTGGGGGCAATGTCCCGGACGAGGCGGACGCGGTCGTCCTGCCGCAATTGATCGGGAGCGCTTTTGGGGACAAGCACGTATTCAACGAAATAAAAAAGCCCATCATTGTACTGACGTCGCAGTTTGGCACCGTTGAGATGTGGGACTGGGAAATTATATCCTTTTTGCGGGAAGAGACCGGCTGCACGGTGTTCTCCCCCTACACTGTTGATTTGGCGAAAGCGATACTCCGCGCCCTTGGTTGCAAAAGCGCGATGGGTAAAGGCATACGTTTTCTTATGTTTCAGGACAGCCCTGGCGAGGGGATGCAGGCCAACATATTCAAGCGCTTTTATTGGTGGGAGGACGAATGCACTCGGCGGATGGAGGAAGCGTTCGGCATAAAGATCATATACCGCAGTTACAAAGAGCTTAACGAGAGGACCGCGGCGAAGTCGGACGATGAGGCGCGCGCCGCGTCAGCGGGCTGGCAGGTCCCTGCGGAGGGCGTCCCGGAGGGCCATTATCTGGCGGCCGTCAAGCTATATATGGCCATCAAGGACGTCATGGCGGAAGTGGGCGAAGTCCACGGCGTTGGGGCCAACTGCCTGAACGAGTCATTTTATTCGTGCACGACGCCGTGCCTGGCGTGGAACATGCTGTTCGAGAACGATCATATCCTGTGGGTCTGCGAGGGCGACACTGTTACGCTGATTAGCAAATTCATCATATACAGCGCTCTCCGCCGCCCCGTCATGATGACCAACATCTACCCGTTCCTGGTGGGCATGGCCGCCCTGAAGCATGAAAAGATACAAGAGTTCCCAAAAGTCCCCGATCCCGACAACCACGCCCTGGGCGTCCATTGCGGGTACTTCGGGCTGGCGCCGCAGAGTTTTTGTTCGCGCTGGACCCTGCGCCCCAAGGTTTTGGAAATCGTAAACGACAGCGCGTTGATGATAGACTGCGAAATGGCGCCGGGCCCGATTACACTGGCGAAAATACATCCAAATATGAAAAAAATGATCATCATCGAGGCAGCCATTGACGGATATGAGCAGTATCCGGGCTCCGACTGCCGCAACGGCGCCTTGATAAGGTTCGTAAACAACAACGGCCACGAGGTCATGGAAACCCTGTGCTCCCACCATGCGTTGATCGTCGAGGGGCGCTGCACGCATGAACTGCTGCAACTGTCCAATGTGTTCGGGTTTGAAAGCAGGGTCTTGTAGAGGTACGCGGTTAGCGACGTTAAAAATACCAATAACACGATAAATCGAAAACCAATAAACTGAAAACCAATAAACCGATAAAAAGGTTACAGTACCGTTGTCGCCGCCGATGAAATGTAATAATATATAAAAATGCCTGTCAAAAGATGGGGGCGGCAATGATAACTCTTCAGCACATAAACAAATCTTTCCGCGTAGCCAAGCGGCAAGCCGGGTTCGGGCGCGCCGTAAAGGCGCTGTTCGCGCGCGACCACGAGATCATCCATGCCCTGAGCGACGTCAGCTTCACCATAAGGGACGGCGAAATGGTGGGCTACATAGGGCCCAACGGCGCGGGCAAGAGCACGACGATCAAGATTATGTGCGGCGTCCTGACGCCGGACAGCGGCACATGCGAGATCGACGGGCGGACCCCGTGGCGCGAGCGCGTCGCCCACGTCCGGGGCATCGGCGTCGTGTTTGGGCAGAGGAGCCAGCTGTGGTGGGACGTCCCCATCATCGACAGCTTCGAGCTGATACGCGACATATACAAAACAGACGACAGAACATACAGGGGAAACCTATCCGAGCTTACCGGGCTGCTCGACCTGGGGGAGCTGCTCAAGACGCCGGCCAGGAGCCTGAGCCTCGGTCAGCGCATGCGCTGCGAGATCGCCGCGTCGCTCCTGCACAACCCGAAGACCCTATTTCTCGACGAGCCGACCATCGGGCTGGACGCGGTATCAAAAATCGCAGTCCGGCAGTTCATAAAAAAGCTCAACGCCGAGCGCGGCACGACGGTCATCCTGACCACGCACGACATGCAGGACATAGAGGCGCTGACAGAGCGGATCCTGCTCATCGGCAAAGGCCGGATACTGCTGGACGGCAGCCTTGACGAACTGAAGAGGCGTTCGTCGGAACGCAAAACGCTCGTCGTCGAGTACAGCGGGGCCGCGCCGGGCATCTGCGAGGGCATGGCGCTCTCGGAGGCAAAGGAGGGGCGGCTCGTGATAAACCTCGACCCCGTCGTCATGCCCGTTTCGGAGGCGATATCGTATCTTGCGGCGCAGGCCGAGCTGCTGGACGTTTCGGTGTCGGGCATATCGTCCGAAGAAATGGTCGCCGGGCTATATAAGGAATACCGCATATGATGGCATACGTTGCAATTAGCATGGAGTACCGCATATGATGGCATTTGTCGCGCCGATCGAGGAGTACCGCATATGAGGGCATACGTCGCGCCGATCAAGGAGTACCACATATGAGGGCGTATATCGCTCTGTTCCGCGTCCGCTTCATAAACGGTTTGCAATACCGCGCGGCGGCGCTGGCCGGCCTCTCCACGCAGTTTGCCTGGGGCTTCATGGAAATACTGGCTTTCGCGGCTTTTTACCGCGCGGACCCTTCTGCGTTCCCCATGGAGTTTTCACATCTTGTATCGTACATATGGATACAGCAGGCGTTTTTGGCGCTTTTCATGCCATGGGGCCTCGGCGGCGGCGCCGTAGAAACTATCGTCAGCGGCAACATATCCTATGATTTGGCCCGGCCCATGGACATATACAACCGCTGGTTCTTTGAGACGATAGCGGATAGGGCGTCAAGGGCGGCGCTGCGATGCGCGCCCATTCTCATCGTGGCTTTTATTTTACCGCAGCCGTTCAGGATGACGCTGCCTGGGGGCCTTTTCCAGTTCGCGATGTTCGCCGTTTCCGTGCCTATGGCCATGCTTACGGTAACGGCGTATTGCCTCATAGACAGTATTTCCACTTTTTATACTTTGAGCCGATACAATACGATTTTTGTCATACTCGCGGATTTCCTTGCCGGCGGGTATGTCCCCATCCCGTTTTTCCCCGAGCCGTTCAGGAAAGTCGCCGAATTGCTGCCGTTCGCGGCCATGCAAAATATGCCTTTGCGCATTTACAGCGGCGACATAGCGGGCATAGACGCGGCCCGGGGCATCGGGCTGCAGCTTTTTTGGTTCGCCGCGATGCTTGCCTTTGGGAAGCTGCTTATGAGGCGCTCGCTGAGGCGGGTGATAGCCCAGGGGGGCTGATATGGCGATGGAAGCATATGGCGACAGGGGACATGTGCATATGGCGATGCGTAGGATATTGACATATAGCGTCGGAGGCTGACGTATGAGGCTATATTTTAAGTATTTTTCGATCCACCTAAAAAGCCAGATGCAATATAAACTAACGTTCCTCCTGAACATTTTCGGGCGGATAGTGATGTCGTTCGCAACCGTCGCGAGCGTGCTGTTCATGTTTACGCGGTTCAACGAGGTCGACGGTTTCACGCTCAGCCAAACGCTATTGTGCACATCCGTCATCACGATGGCTTTTTCCATGGCGGAGGTGTTCGCGCGGGGGTTCGACATCTTCCCCCGCCTGTTGGGCAACGGCGAGTTCGACCGCGCCCTCGTCAGGCCGCGCGGGATCATCTTCCAGGTTTTGGCGTCGCACATCGAGTTCCTGCGCCTGGGGATATTCATCCAAGCCGCGGCCGTGCTGTGCTACGCCGTGCCCAACAGCGGCGTGCAGTGGACCTGGGATAAAGTACTGACGCTTTTCATGATGATTGCATGCGGTTCAGTCGTATTTTTCGGCCTGTACATCACATACGCGTCGTTCGCCTTCTTTACCACCGAGGGGCTGGAGTTTATGAACATCCTGACATACGGCGGGCGCGAGTTCGGGCGCTACCCGTTTGTCATATACGGCGGCGGCGTCTTGAAGTTCCTCACATATGTGGTACCGCTGGCGCTGTTCCAGTACTACCCGCTCCTGTACCTGCTGGACAGGGAGCGGGGCGCGCAGTACATGTTCGCCCCGCTGCTCGGGCTTGTGTTTTTGCTGCCATGCTACGCGTTCTTCCGCATCGGCCTGCGCCGGTACAAATCCACCGGATCGTGACGCGCCATTTTACGCCAATATTATTAGTGCGCAGTCTGTTCATAGCTTTTGTTATGGATGGAACATCAATGCATGGCTTTTAATATGGATGGATCATTTGTGCGTGGCCTTTTATATGGATAGATCATAAGTTAAAGGGTGCAAAAATGGCTATACCGCTATCTATATAATAATGATATAGTCTATATGAATATTATTTCATATATATCTTCATTTGAAAGGATGGTTGCGGATCTATGGGCGGAAACAAGATATGGAAAATTGCAATGGTCGGCTTGGGGGGCATCGCGGAGGATACATATATGGCTCAGATGCCCAGGAATACCGGGGTGGAGGTCGTGGCTTTCTGCGACATAAAGCCCGAGCGCACAGCCCACTTCTCACAGAAGTACGGCATCGACCGCATATATTCGAACGTCGACGACCTACTGGCTAACGAGGATTTCGACATCCTCATGGACACGGCTTCCATACAGGCGCATTACGAGATCAACATGAAAGCCTTAAAAGCCGGGAAGCACCTCTACAGCCAAAAGCCCATCGGGCTGACCGTTGCCGAGGCTACGGACATGATCGAAGCCGCCAAGGCAAACAATGTCAAGTTCGCCGCGTCACCCATACATATGCTGCGGCCGGACATCATCGAGGCCAGGAGGCTGATCAAAAACGGCATTTTGGGTAAAATAACCCTCGTGCGCGCCATGTCGGCCCACGGCGGGCCGGAGTATTTCCAATACAGGGCAAACGATCCGTCGTGGTTCTTCGAGCCGGGGGCGGG
The DNA here is from genome assembly GCA_009777515.1 of Oscillospiraceae bacterium. Lineage (GTDB taxonomy): Bacteria > Bacillota > Clostridia > WRLR01 > WRLR01 > WRLR01. Next base: position 8,092 of record WRLR01000010.1, read on the forward strand.
CGCATTGTACGACATGGGCGTGCACGCGCTGCATACCGTCACGGGCGTCATGGGCCCAGCCAAGGCCGTGTCCTGCATGGCGGCGATATCCCAGCCGAGCAGGACCGTCCGGTCGGGCAGCTTTGACGGCAAGCCCATTGACTCAAACAAACTGTACGATAATTATATGATCCATCTGGATTTCGGCGGCGGGGCGATCGGCGACATAGTCACCGGGTTCTGCGTCAAGGCGTCCACGGCCCCATCGCTGGAGATATACGGCGAGTACGGCGCCATCAACTTCGTGCAGGGGGGCATGAAAGTGTACCTCGACGACCACGCCCGCAAAATACGCGGCTGGATAGATCAGCAGCCGCAAGAGCGCCCGGCGCCCAGTTTCTACCAGTGCAGTTGCATCATGGATCTGATCGCGGCCATAGAGGAAGACAGGCAGCCGGCCATCACGGCCGAGCACGCACGGCATGTCATCGAAATAATGTGCCAAGTGGAGGAGTGCGCGGCAGACGGGACCGTCCGGAAACTTAGCACCACATTCTGACTAAAAATACATCTGCTTTATCGTAAAATGTTAGATTTACAATCGAAGTTTACAATCGCCATATACATCCCGATGGGGCGTGTATGGCGATTGTTTTTTCCGTCGTTTCGGCAGCCCCGTCCCCGCGTCCAAGACAGAGAGGCAAAAATCGGCAAAATTCTGCGAAAATCAGTGAAAATCAACGAAATCAACCTGCCACTAGCATTATAATAATATGCTTCCCATATCCATTTAGTCATATTTTCTAAATATTGTTCACGACAGGTGATGCCACCAGCATGGTACGAAAGTATGGAGTCGTGGACACTATCGCGGCGCAACGCGCCGTGCGGGCGCTTCGCGCCCGTGAGGCGAGGGAAATCGCATTTTCCGAACCGACGAATTTTATAATAGTACGATATATAATACTCGCGCCAACGTATTAAAAAACTGGGTATAATTATTATGTGGCGTAATAAATATTATGTATTAATTTCAAATAAAAGTGCATTATGCTAATTATCATTCAATAGTATAGCCATGTTTTTTACAATATTCGGTTGGAAATTATGGGATATTTATGCAATATGCGTCAGTTTGCTTGACATGGGCGAAACGGTATAAGTATAATTAACTATTCTTTGTTATGGAATGTCGAGGTTTATATATGATGACTGTCGAAGCGACCACATCCGAAGGGGCCGGCGCGGCGCGCAGGGGCGCGGCTCACAATTATGCGAAGAAAAAGAGGAAGCCTTACGGCTCCGGAGAGATGAAGCGGCTTGGCGCGTACGCCTTGATGCTTCTGCCGGGGCTTATGTTCCTTATCGTTTTCGCCTATCTGCCCCTCCCGGCCATCATACTCGCGTTTAAGAACTACCGGCTTACCATGCCCCCGCCGGACTCCTTTATCCAAAACCCGTTCGTCTACTCGCTGATCAACAACAGCCCGTGGGTCGGGCTCGGCAACTTCCAATATATATTCAACTCGCCCGACTCATTCATATTCTTGCGCAACACAATTTGTTATAATATGCTCTTTATCGTGCTCAACATAGTGTTCGGGGTCAGCGTGGCTGTCGGCATCAACGAGCTGCGGCAGCGCTTTGCCGCCAAGCTGTACCACACCATTTTATTCTTGCCGTATTTTTTATCATGGATAGTCATAACATATGTGCTGTATGCGTTTATTTCGCAAAACGGGCTGATAAACCATATGCTGGCTGACATGGGCATCGAGCCGGTCAGCTTTTATACGAAAGTGGGCGCCTGGCCCTTCATTTTGCCGCTGGCGAACATTTGGCGCTACGCGGGCTACAGCTCAATTATTTACCTGGCGACGCTGGTGGGCTTTGACCAGCAGCTCTACGAGGCGGCGGCCATCGACGGGGCGGGCAAGTGGAAGCAGTTCCGCTATATCACGTTCCCACTGCTGATGCCTACGATTGTGCTGCTTACGATATTGGCGGTGGGCCGGATATTGAACGGCGAGTTCGACATGTTCTACTCGCTGCCCAACGGCGCCGGCGCGGTCAGGAACGCGACATTGACCATCGACGTCTATGTCATTACATCGATGCGCACCGGGCAGCCACTGGGCTTCCCAGCCGCCGCCGCGTTCTTCCAGTCGGTCATCGCATTCGTACTAGTATTGGTAACAAACGCAATAGTAAGAAAAGTGGAGCCCGACATGGCAATGTTTTAAAAGCCATGACGGTCGATATTGGCAATGTTTTAAAAGCCATATCGGTTGACATTGGCCATGTTTTTGTAGGGACGGCCGCCCTCGGCCGTCCGCGTTTAAACCGGCATTATTTGCATAAACAGCCGCACCCGGCCGTCCGCGTTTAAACCGGCATTATTTGCATAAACAGCCGCCCCGACCGTCCGCGTTTAAACCGGCATTATTTACATAAACAGCCGCCCCGACCGTCCGCGTTTAAACCGGCATTATTTACATAAACAGCCGCCCCCGGCTGTCCGCGGCCCATATAACCGCACTCCGGAACCACAAAGGAGAACAATATGTCTGAAACCATACAACAAGACACGAATATTTTGATACCAAAGGGCAATGTAAAATACCGCGAGCAGAACCAGATTTCACGCCCCGCGAATGTTTTGCTGCATGCCGTGTTCCTATGTGCGGCGGCCTTCACAATCGTACCGCTGTGGGTGATCGTCGCAGCCTCGCTGACGCAGGAGCAGGCCCTCATATTGAACGGCTACCGCTTCTGGCCCTCGGAGTTCTCAACGCTGGCTTACAGGTTCCTGTTCATGTCCGGCGGCGGCGGCGTCGCGGTGGCCTACAGGAACACGATAATCGCCACGGTGTGCGGGACATGCCTGTGTACGCTGACGGTCGGCCTGTACGCCTATCCCCTGTCGAGGTCGGACTTCCGGTACAGGCGGTTGTTCACGTTCCTCTCATTTTTCTCTATGCTGTTCAACGCAGGAACCGTCGCGTTCTACCTATTGTGCGCGCAGATACTCAACATCAACAACACCATATTCGCCCTGTTCCTGCCCCAATCGTTCAGCGCGTACTGGGTGATTGTGATGCGCACGTTCTACAAGTCCAATGTGCCGGACTCCGTGATAGAGTCGGCCCGGATAGACGGCGCCGGGGAATGGCGCACCCTTGTCCAAATCGTCGCGCCCCTGGCCGTGCCCGGGTTCGCCACCGTCGCGCTCTTTGCGGCTGTAGGGGTGTGGAACAATTTTTTCAACTGCATGCTGCTCGTCAACGACAGGAAATTTTACAACCTGCAATATACGATTTACGAAATATTGCTGTCCGTACAAATGCTAAAGGAAATGGCGTCCCAGCAGGGCGCGGCCAGCTCGGCAGGCATGCTGCAGCTCTCCGAGATGCCCTCCGAGGCCTTCAGGATGGCGATGGCAGTCGTGACCATGGGCCCAATTGTACTGGCCTACCCGTTCTTTCAAAGATATTTTCTCAAAGGGCTGACCATAGGCGCGGTCAAAGGCTGATGCTAACATAGCGTGTGCGGGCGGGACGGCCTCGCCCATACAGATAAATTTTCAGATCAATGTTGCGTAAAAGGAGGGATTATTCAAAGGCGATTTACCAAAACGAAGCAGAATTTAATAACTGTTGATGAACAAACAAGGAGGATGTATGAGAATTAAGGTTTTGACATTGTTGGTCGTATTGTCCATGGTATTTGCGATTGCGGCATGCGGGCAACCGGCGCAACAGGCGACGACGGCGGCGGCCACCACGGCTGCGGCGACTGAAGCCGCCACAACGGCAGCAGCTACGGAATCCGCCACGACAGAGGCCGCCACCACAACCGCTGCGGCGGCAGCGGCCACGACTGCGGCGGCAGCCACCACTACCGCAGCGGCAGCTACGACCACTGCAGCAGCCGCAACGGCGGCAGCAGAGACACAGAGTGATCTGCCGCCCTACGAAATTACGTATTACATGTATTGCACGCGCTCGTCTGATCAGGTGGATACCGTCGAGCAGGCGATCAACGACATCATCGGGCCAATGTTCAACGCCACGATAGACTTTATCATGATCACGGGCGCCGACTGGGACACCAAGGCCCTGGTTCCGTTGCGCGCGGGCGAAAAGATCGACATATTCTGGACACCGGAGTGGATGCATTATATGTCGAACATCAACAACGGCAGCCTGATGAAGTTGAACGACCCGAGCGGCCCGTACGGCGACCTCCTGCACACCTACGCGCCACAGACCGTCATCGATCTGGGCTCGTTCATCCCGGCGAACCAGGTCGGGGGCTTCAACTATGCGGTCCCGACGAACAAAGAGCTGTGCGTGCCGGGCGGCCTGGTGTTCAACCTCGACTATGTGGAGAAGTACAACATCGACATAGCGGCTATCAACGACTATGGTGATCTGGAACCGTATTTCGAAATGTTCAAGGAGGAGAACCCCGGCTTCTTCCCGCTGCTGGCCACAACCGGTTGGTCGTGGAAATCGCCGTTCATCCAGGGCTTTATGAATAACATGAGCCCCATCAGCATCCGCATCGGCGAACCGGGCGCCCGCAACGGCGAACCGGAGTTCACATGGGAAGCTCCGGAACTGCACGAGCATATCCAGTGGATGGACAAGTGGTACAAACAGGGCTATATCAACCCCGACTCGCAGCTCAAGACATATAGTACCATCGACGAGATGAACGCGGGGCAGTTCCTCGTGACATTCGACATAGTGCTCAAAGGCGGCCAGGTCAAGTCAAAAGAGCTTGAAGGGCAGTCCGGCAACCCGGACCTGCGCCTTATCGAGATCCAGACGTCCGCTTCCATCAACGTGACGACGCACGCCGGCGGCTCCATGCTGGGCATCCCGATCACGTCGAGGGATCCGGCCCGCGCGATGATGTACATCGATCAGATGCACCAGAACGAAGAACTGTTAAATGTCATGGCGTGGGGCGTCGCAGGCACGCACTACGATCTGGACGGGCGCGGCATGGTCGTGCCCAAGCCCATGAACGGCTGGTCCGACTCGCACGGCGGCATGTGGACGCTGGGCAACCAGTTCAAACAGCTCCTCAACGCCAACGAGGACCCGGAAAAGTACATCCAGATGATGGAGCTGACTGAAGAGGCGTGGGACCACGAGTCACTCGGTTTCCGTTTCTCGCAGGAAGGCTTCGAATCCGAATACGCCGCTATATACAGCATCTCTGACAGCCTTGAGAAGGGCATCGTCTCCGGCGTCAACGCCGCCATGCTGCCCGACATTATAGCGCAGTACAAAGCGGCGGGCGTCGACAAGGTGCTGGACGCCGCAAAAGCGGCGTATGCGGCGTGGAAAGCGGAAGTATATTGAGACAGAAGAGTATAGTTGACGTAAAGTAAGGCACATGCGCAACATGCAGCAAGATTTTATAGCATTTTATTATACCTATACAAATTATAATTTTTCCTACAAAGAGAAACCCATGCATCGCATGGGTTTCTCTTTGCCAATCACCAATCACCAACGTCATTGCGGCCAACAAGCCGCAATTTCGCCCAACTGCCTATTCGCCACGTTTTTTGCTTGTAATGTATTCCGCCGCCGCTATGGCGGCTACAGCGCCATCAGAAGCGGCAGTCACCAGTTGTCTGAACGGCTTTCGCCTCACGTCTCCAGCGACGAACAGCCCCGGTGTAGGCGTCTTGCAATCCTCGCCCGCGATGATGTAGCCCTGATCGTCTGTCTGCACTAACCCTGCGCACAGGGCCGACAGCGGCACTGAGCCGATCGCGATGAACACGCCGGACACGTTTAACTTTTCCAGCTCGTCACCGTTCCCTCCGCTTCCACCGCCAGCACCGCTACCGCCGCCCGCTCCCGCGCCTACCCCGCCGATGGTCAAGCTTTCCACTTTACTGGCCCCGCCAATTTCTATTGCTACCCGGTTGAGGTGCAGCACGATGTTCGGCGTCTTTTTGACCTGTGCCACTACGCCGCCTGCCGCGCGGAACTCCTCGCGCCTGTGCACCAGGTGCACCACATTGCATATCCGCGAAAGATACAGCGCGTCGTCGAGCGCCTTGTCCCCGCCGCCAATGACCGCAACGTCCATATCGCGGTAAAAAGCGCCGTCGCATACCGCGCAGACAGCCACCCCACGCCCGAAAAACTCCGCCTCGCCGGGGATGCCGAGCTCGCGGTGCTTTTCGCCGGCGGCGAAAATTACTGCCTGAGCGACATACGCACTATCTTGCGTCGACACCTGCCACATATCCCCGCTGCGGGCGATGCTTTCCACCGCCTCATTGACCATATCGGCGCCCAGTGAGCGCGCGTGCTCGTGGAGCTTTTCGCTGTAGTCAAAACCGGAAATCCCCGGCATTGCCGGATAATTATCGATTGACAGCGACGGGAATATGCGCCCGCCGAATATCTCTGTCTCCAGCACGGTGCACTGCAGCGCGCCGCGCTGTAAAAAAATCGCCGCTGTGAGGCCCGCAGTGCCGCCGCCAATTACTACCACATCAGCCATATCTGCCACCATCCCATCAACTAAATATGCAATATTTTTTATTTATATCGCTTTTCCTTATTATATTAACCCTATATCTACCCTTTTTATAATAATAATTTTCAAACAATGTGATTTGTTGTATATACAACCGTCTAATAAGCGGCAACCTGCTAAAATGATTGTATTAAACATATGGGAGGTCACAAAATGGTCAGGCAAATAATTAAGATCGACGACGAAAAATGCAATGGCTGCGGCTTGTGCGCATCCGCCTGTCACGAGGGGGCGATAAGCCTCACCGATGGCAAGGCGCGCCTATTGCGCGACGATTACTGCGACGGGCTCGGCAACTGCCTGCCTGTATGCCCCACAGGGGCAATCACATTCGAGGAGCGCGAAGCGGCCGCATTTGACGAAGCTGCCGTTAAAGAGAACATGCACAATGCTCAGCCGGATACATTGGAATGCGGCTGCCCGGGGACGCACTCAAAGAGCATCGTGCGGCATATCCAGCCACCGCAAAACGCGTACAACAAACATAACGCGCACAACGCGTACAACGAACATAACGCACACAACGCGCAATTTGCGCAACAAGATGTGCAAACTGGGCATAAAGCCGAGCGCGGCTTTTACGAAGGCGCGGCAGGGCAAGCGGCGCCCGCGCAGACGCATCTTAACCAATGGCCGGTGCAGATCAAACTCGTGCCGCAGAACGCCCCGTACTTCAAGAACGCCAACCTGTTGGTTGCCGCCGACTGCGCAGCGTATGCATACGGCAACTTCCACAACGACTACATGAAGAACAGGATTACGCTCATCGGGTGCCCTAAGCTCGATGACAGCGATTATTCCGAAAAGCTGACGGAGATATTGAAACACAACGAAATCAAAAGCGTCACCGTCGCGCGCATGATTGTCCCATGCTGCGGCGGCATCGAACACGCAGTCACGACGGCGCTGAAAAACTGCGGGAAGTTAATCCCATGGCAGATCGTGACCATATCGACCGACGGCGACATACTGGACTAAAATCCTGACCGAAATCCTGACCATATAATTTATGATATAATTTCCGCATAAACAATAAAACAATACAATATAACTCAAGGCATTATAGCTATAGGATTGTAATATCATAGCCAAATAATATTCTTATTCGCGGGGAGGATATCATATGAAGATCACGGATGTGAAAACTGAGTCGTTCCAATGGAAACGCAAAGTGCCGATATCGAACGGCAAACACACATACCCGACGGCAGGCCTTGGCGTCGTGACCATCGAGACCGACGAAGGCATCACGGGGTATGGTTTTGGCTCAACCGGTTTTGTGGAACGTTTTAAGGGCATGCTGATAGGCCAGGACCCCCTGAACAACGAGCGCCTGTGGCACATGATGTGGGTGCCCAAGCTCGTCGGCAGGCGCGGGCTGACTACGCGGGCTATAAGCTCCATCGACATCGCGCTTTGGGACATCAAGGCAAAGGCCGCCGGCATGCCGCTATACAAGCTGCTCGGCGGCAACGCCGACAGCGTGCCCGCATACATCGCTGGCGGGTACTACGCCCCGGGCAAGGACATAAAAGCGCTGCAGGACGAAATGCTGGAATATGTCTCCTGGGGCGCCAAGGCCGTGAAGATGAAAATCGGCGCGGTCCCGTTCAAGGAGGACGCCGCGAGGGTCAAGGCCGTCCGCGAGGCGATTGGCCCGGACGTCAAGCTGATGTTGGACGCCAACTGCGCGTACCGCCACTACGAGGCGATAACCATCGCGAAAATGGTCGAGGAATACACCCCGTTCTGGTTCGAGGAGCCTGTGGCGCCGGACGATTATAAAGGCATGAAGCGTCTGTCCGAAGCGACCGCGATCCCGATAGCCACGGGCGAAAACGAATACACGCGCTACGGCTTCCGCGATCTGATAGAGCAGAACGCGGTGCCGATTCTCAACGCCGACGCGTTTATTCTGGGCGGCATAACCGAGTTTATGAAAGTGGCCGCATTTGCGCAGGCGTACGATTTGGACATCGCGCCGCACGGGAGCCAGACAGTGCACGTCCATTTAGTGGCCGCGATATCGAACGGGCTTATCCTCGAATATTATCCGGAGCAGTTCGATCCTTTGAACAACAAGGCCTACACCAGGGCGCTGCTGTTGAACGAAGACGGCACGGTGACCCCGCCGGACGCGCCCGGCATCGGCTTCGAGCCAAACTACGATACCTTGGAGCCATACAGGGTATCATAAGCGCCGGCGCCGAAGCGCCGCAGCGCCGCAGCGTCGAAGTGCGGCTTGTAACCAAGCGCTAAAGAATGGTATACTAATGATTGATATGCAAAACGCGGGGCATATATTATATAGCGGAGGTCTTGATGGCCGGGCACTCTAAATGGGCTAATATAAAACACAGAAAAGAAAAATCGGATACCAAAAAAGGTAAGATATATTCTAAAATCGGGCGGGAAATCGCCGTCGTGGTCAAACAGGGCGGGCCCGATCCGGAGTCCAACGGCAAGCTGCGCGACGCTATTGCCAAGGCAAAGGCGGAAAACATGCCGAATGACAGCATCATGCGCAGCATTAAAAAAGCCGCCGGCGGCGCAGAGGGCGCAAACTACGAGGAGATCGCCTACGAGGGCTACGGCCCCGGCGGCGTCGCCCTGATAGTCGAGGCGATGACTGAAAACAGGAACCGGACAGCCGGCGACGTGCGCCACTTTTTTGATAAATATGGCGGAAATATGGGCACGACCGGCTGCGTGGGCTTCTTGTTCAACCGCAAGGGTATATTAATAGTGTCAAAGGACACCCGAGACGACGCCGACGCTGTTATGCTTGAGGCGCTGGAGGCTGGCGCGGAGGACATCGTTGAGTTGGACGATGCGTATGAAATTACAACCTCGCCCGACGATTTTTCGGGCGTCAGGGAGTCCTTGGAACGTCTCGGGTACGTTTTCGAGTCGGCAAATATAGAGATGATCCCCGTGACGACGGTCAATCTGACGGACGAGAAGCAGACCGCCGCGTTTTATAAGCTGATTGACAGTCTGGAAGACCATGACGACGTTCAGAACGTGTTCCACAACTGCGAAAACAGCTAGGCATGTATTGTATAATGTGTAGTTTTTGAAGTGAGCGGGTAAATCTGCCCATGCCACATGCCAATGAGCCAACATATCGCAGGCAAGGTAATAAACTTTACACAACATCATTTTCGCCAGGGGGAAATTTATGGATTCATTGGGACAGCGTATTTTGCAAGGGCTCAACTATTCGGTAATAGGTATGTCTATTACAATCTCTTCATTAATAATCCTGTCGCTGTTAATTGTTTTGATGTCAAAAATAGTTAAAATGTTTTCCGACAAGCCCCCGGCTGCGGCCCAGGGCGGCGGGGACGGCACAAAGCAATTGGCGGCGGCGACCCAGGCGCAACCTGTTGCGGGCACGCCGCCGCAATCGTCCGCGCCAAAAGCCGCCGAAGCTTCGGGGGCGGTCGGGGCGGGGGTGGCCACCGGCGAGTTGATTGCCGTAATTACGGCGGCCATTGCGCAATTGACGGGCGCCGCAGCCTCGTCTTTCCGCGTCGTATCATTTAAAAAGACCGGCCAGAGCGTGCCTGTCTGGAACATCCAGGGGCGCAACGACTACCTCTCCGGTAAAATATAGGCATCGCATGCCACATTACAGCAGTGGCTACCACTGTGGCCGGGGCGACCGGTGCGGCTGGTGCGGCTGGGCGACTGGTGCTACCGGGACAACCGGGGCGATTTATAACCGGGCGACGTTAATTTTCGCACATCTTGACTAATACGTGTGTTTTTGCTAGAATTTCATCCTGACGGTTTTTCGTCATACGCATCATGGCGGCGTAGCTCAGATGGCTAGAGCATGCGGTTCATACCCGCAGTGTCGTTGGTTCGATTCCGACCGCCGCTATCACAAAACAGGGCCATTGCAAACAGCATGAATGCAATGGCCTTTTTATTTACATAAACCAATCGTTCCCATATCTTTTTATGTCAAATAAAACCCCGTCTTTGCCAATTGCATCGCTGACCCACCAACAACTTATTTGAAAAATAACGGCATATCTTTTAGTGGCTTACCAGCCATAGATATTTCTTGACATTGACCCTGCATTAAAATACAATGTTTCTTGTGGCATAAAACGGTTTATTTCCACATTGGGCGCTTAGCTCAGCTGGGAGAGCACATGCCTTACAAGCATGGGGTCGCTGGTTCGAGCCCAGTAGTGCCCATGTGTCAACTATCATTTAACGGTTGACACACACAAAAAACCGCCCTTTGGGCGGTTTTTTGTAATTCTATACTCGTTTATCTTTTCTTTCTTTTTACAACCTCTTCTAGCACCAATTACTCCAATTACCTGTCTTCATGTTCGTTAATAATCGATAACACCTTATCATGACGATCTTGCTTTTCTATTATGCCGTTGAGGATTTCTATTATCAAATCGAGCTTTTTAGCAATTACGTTCTCTAATAAATTCTCAATTTTAGCCAGACGATTATCCATTGCGTCCATACGTTTTATTAATTGGTCAAAGCGTTCGTCCATCTTGTCAAAGCGTTCGTTAATTTTATCAAAGCGTTCGTCCATTTTGTCCATTCGCTCGTCCGATTTATCCATGCGCTCGTTAAAATGTTTTACAATAGGTTTTAGCTTGTCATCAAAAACCTTTTCGACGTCTTTTATTGTTAATTGCTCTGCCACAAAATTATTCGTACACACCCACGTGCGCCACTCCTATAAACAATATACATGATCCGCCAGCCAACAATCAAGAGAAATTATTTATCATATATTTAACATTTCGCTGATTAATGATAAACAAGCATCGGTATGCCTGGCATAGTATTGACGACGGTTTGAGTTGATATATAATATTAATATAGGCAAACGGAAGGTCGCGGCAATGGAAGCGATTCTACCGGTAAACCGGGTTGGGCAGGGCTTTTGTGATGCGGAAATTAAGTTTTACGAAAATGCACGGCTGCGGCAACGACTACATATATTTCAACTGTTATGATACGGATGTGCCAGAGCCGCATTCGCTGGCGGTCAGGCTTTGCGATCGGCACAAAGGCATAGGCGCGCTTCTTTGACAACTCTTAAATAAACAAAACCTCGAAAGCCTCTCAACAAGTGATGTTGGGGGGTTTTTTTATTATTTATTTTGCAAAAAATAGTAGCATATTATAGCGTATCATGATATAATGTACAGCAGATGGTGTATCGTACATTTAACCGCTGCCGTAGCTTCAATAGACATGAGCGATCCCACTTAGCATGGCATGGCGATAAATATGCGTTTGGATATACTATCACCAGTAATATCGATTAGAAATAAAAACGACATGTGAGGGTATTTCTATGAGCATAGCATCCACCGATGCAAAAAAGCGTTGGAACAAAGCTCATTATGACGAAATCAAAGCGTCGCTTGACAAGGAACTCGTCAGACAATTCAAATCAAAGTGCAGGGAGCGCAATGTGTCAATCGCTGGCGCATTGGCGACGCTAATGTCCGAGTATTGCAAAAGACCCCTGAAAACCAAGAAGCGCATGAGCCCGCTGCCATATGACACACGGCCTAAAAGACGCAAAGCCGTTGCGTCCATCGCTAGCCAGCTTGAAGACATTTTGCAACATGAGATAATGTATCGGGAAAACATCCCGCCCAACCTTCAAGACGGCATCCGTGCGGAAGCCGCCGATTACAGCATTGAAAAATTGGAGGCTACGCTGGATACGATTTTCGAGGCATATTAATTGCGTCTGCGACGAACTTAGTTCACACAAAAGATGAATGGCGGGAAAACACATGGCTTATAGATTGGATGTCAAGAACAAAAAAAGGGGTCCTTACCTAATTATCGAGAAAAAATATTGGGACAAGGAAAGAAAAAGGCCTGTGACGGAGCATGTCAAGACTTTGGGGTATGCGGTCGATTTGCAGAATGAATATCCAGACCCAGTCGCGCACTTTCGAAATGAAGTCGATCAAATGAACGCCGACACAAATGACCAAAGCAAAATGACATTGTCCATTGATATGGACGAGGAGCTGCCCAAAGATACCCACGCCCGGTATAACTTGGGCTATGCTGTAATCATGAACTTGTATCACGAGCTGGAGCTGGATCGGTTTTTAAACAACAAGGCGAGGCATGCGCCTTTTGAATACAACTCGGATTCCATTATGAAACTGTTGGTCATAACTAGGATCCTGCACCCGTCGTCAAAAAGAAGTTCGTATGAATACAGGAAAATGTTCTTCGAGCGGTTCGACTTCGAGCTGCATGACATATACCGGGCGCTGACCCACTTTTCAAAGGTCGGCACACAGTGCCAGCAATTCATAAGCGAGCGGATATGTTCAAAATTCGGTCGCGACACATCGCTTATGTATTTTGATGTTACAAACATATATTTTGAAATTGACAGGGCCGACGGTTTGCGCAAGCGCGGGAAGGAGAAGAACAACCGACCGGACCCGATTGTGCAATTGGCCTTGGCCATGGATGCTGACGGGCTGCCCCTGTACTACAAGCAGTTCCCTGGCAACACACATGACAGCCAAACTTTCATCCCCATATTCAAGGAGGTTTGCGTAAAGTACAGCCCCGGGCGTGTAATCGCCGTTGCGGATATGGGCTGCACGTCATCCGACAACATCTATTTTCTCAAGGGGGGCGGCGGGAGCAAGCGCGTGAACGGCTATGTGTTCAGCTTCTCGATCCGCAAGGGCGCAGATTTGTTCAAGCAATATGTCCTAAAGGAGGCCGGCTACACTGGCAGGGATGGGAAACCCTTAGAGGGCGACTTCGATTATAAAGTCAAATCCCGCATCGAGGTCAGAGAAATCAAGATCACCATGAGCGGCGGCTCCAAAAAGACGGTGCAAATCGACGAAAAGCAGGTTGTCTATTGGAGCAAAAAATACGCCCTCAAGGCACGGGCGGAGCGGGAAGAGTCTATCAAGAAGGCGTATGAAATCATAGCCGATCCTAAAAAGTATAATAAAACCACGGTCCACAACGGCGCCTCATATATCAAAAACATCACTTATTCCAAGAAAACGGGCGAAATAATTGAAGAACCCGGAAAAAAACTGGTGTTCGACAAAGAAAAGGTGGTCGAAGACGCTAAATATGATGGTTACTACTGTTTAATATCCAGTGAGTTGGAGATGGAGGATCAGCGTATAATCGACATATATCGCGGGCTGTCTGACATTGAGGACAATTTCAAAGTCTCTAAAAACGAATTGGAGATACGTCCATGCTATGTGGCGCGAGAAGACCGCATAAATGCACATATACTCACATGCTTCATATCGCTTGTCATCACACGCCTTATGCAAAAGAAAACAGGTTATGCGTTTACACCTGAACAAATTATCACCAGTCTTAGAGATATCAGTTGTAGCCTTGAATATCACAACATTTATTTGTTTGATTGCCGTACTGATGTCATCGATGCTATCGGGAAAGCGTTCGGCATTGATTTTACTAAAAGGAGATTGCCTTTAAATAAAATAAAAAATATTATTGCAAATGCCAAAAATAGGTAAAATACGCTAGCCATTTCTGACAAATACAAAATCCCGTAAAACGTGTAATTGCAAGCGGTTTACGGGATCATTTTATTTTTTACTGTCAAAAAGGGGATTATGTATATATGTGCGTGCAATGTCAAGGTATTATTTTCATGGTATAACAAGCATAACAATCATTTATTAGAGGTTTTTATTGCGGCAGCAGCACTTCGGTGGTGTAGGCGCCGTCTTCGCTGTTGCGGCTGATATAGCGGTTGTGGCGCTCGACTATGTGGTCGACGCGCACCAGCCCGAAGCCGCGCCCTGCGCCCTTCGTCGAGGCAAAGCGCCCGCCCGACTTGCGCTTTTTACCGGGAGCGGCCGTATTGGTGAACGACATGTACAACTGGGTGTTTTTCATCTCCATATATATGCGTATCACCCGCATGCCTTCGGGGAGGGCCAGGCAGGCTTCGATGGCATTGTCCATCAGATTGCCGATGATGATGCACAGGTCCAGTGGCGATGTTTTCAACTCAATTGCAATGTGCGCGTCGGCGGCGATGCTGATGTTTTTCGAGCGCGCGAGCGACAGTTTGCTGTTTAGTATCGCATCGGCCATTTTGTTGCCTGTTTTGATGATGGCGTCGACGGTACGCAGGTCCGCGTCCAGCTCGTCCAGGTAGCGAGCGACCGCTTCTATGTCGCTGGACGAGGCAAGGCTTTTCATCACCTGGATGTGGTTCGCGAAGTCGTGCCGCCAGCCGCGCATCTGGTTGTGCATGTTTTCCACCTCGGCGAAATGTGCGCCGATCAAGTCTTTTTGGTACGCAGCGATGCGCCTGTCAATCATTTTTGACAATATGAACATGATTCTCCGCCGTCCATCCTTGTTTGTCGCCATAATAATGATGGGTCTTGTTGCGGCGCGCCGAGGACGGCACGCCGAGGGCGGCGCGCCCTACATTGATATTATACATACTATGCTTTGCTTATGTTTTTTTTGTCTTGCTTACAGTTGCTCGATCAAGGCTTTGTTAATTTCGCCGTATAGCCTGCGCGGCAGAGGGACGACCATGCCTCCCATCAGGTGGACGTCCGTCTTGGTGATTTTCCTTATATGCCGGAGGTTTACGATATATGAGCGTCCCAGGCGAAAAAAGCCGCCGCCCAGCTCCTTTTCTATTTCGCCCAATGTTTTTTTCAACACATATTCGCCATCACCCTCGCCCTCGCCCTTGGCATAGACGGTGACATAGTTCCTGCGAACCTCGACGCATTGGATTTCGTGCATCGGGATCAATTCGGTTTCGCCTGCGCGGCTGATATACAGGGCGCGCTCGTTGTATGCCAGCTTGTCCATGGCCCTGTCCAGCACCGAAGCCAGCTTTTCTTCCGTTACAGGCTTCAGTAAGTAATGCAGGGCATCGACGTCATAGCCGTCGGCTATGTAGTCCATGTAGCCTGTGACGAATATTATTTGAATGGTTTTGTTGGATTTACGGATTGTCCGCGCCAGCGAAACGCCGTCCATGCCACCCATTTGAATGTCCAGCAGCAATATGTTGGCGGATTTGTCGTCTTCGTATGCAAACAAAAAACTCTCGGCGCTGCTATATTCCAAAAATCGGGCAGAGATGCTTCGGTTCGCCGCCCATTTGCGGGTGAGCCCGGATATGTATGATGTTTCGGCGCTTTCGTCGTCGCAAACAGCGATGATTATCATATTGTTTTAATGAATGCTGCGATCCGTTCAACCGCGATCTTAATATTGTCCAGCGACGTGGCATATGAAAGGCGGATGTGCCCCTCGCCGAACTTTCCGAATGACGAACCTGACGAAGCGGCGACGCCCCCCTCCGTCAGCAGGCGGTCCGCAAACGCGTCGCTGCTAAGGCCAAAAGCCGAAATGTCGGGGAACGCGTAAAAGGCGCCTTTGGGCAGCGGGCATTTGACGCCGTCTATGCTGTTGAGAGCGCCGACCAAGTAGTCCCTACGCTCGCGGAACGCGGCTAGCATAGCGGACACGGATTCCTGCGGGCCGCCGAGGGCTTCGATTGCGGCTATTTGCGTAAAAGCAGGCGCACAGGAGAACGTATTAACCATCAATAGCTCCATCTGCGCGGCGAGCTCCGGGTGCATGATGCCGTAGCCGAGCCGCCAGCCTGTCATCGCATATGTTTTGGACAGGCCGTCGAGGATGATCGTGCGATCCTTCATGCTGGGCGCCGCCGCGATGGACATGACGCTTCCGATGCTCCCGCCGCTCCTGCCACTCCCGATACTCCCGCCGCTCCCGCCGCTCCCGCCTCCTACTATTCCTTCGCTGCCGTTCCCGCCGCCCTCATCACTCCCATTTGTTTTGGGATCGTCGTAAACCAAGCGGTCGTATATCTCGTCCGAGAGGACGAAAATGTCTGGGCGCTCGGCTAAAATCGCCGCCATCGCCAAGATGTCCTCGCGCGGGCTGACGCCGCCCGTCGGGTTGGAGGGGTTGTTGATGATCACGAGCTTTGTTTTGCTAGAGATGCTTTTCTTAAATATGTCGACGTCATAGCGGAAGCCCGTTTCCGCCCTCAGGGGGATGGGAACGGGCGTGCCGCCGGAAAATTTTATGCACGACTCGTATATCGGGAACGACGGGTTGGGGTATATGACCTCGTCGCCCTTTTCTACGAGCATCTGCATCGTGAAAAACATGACTGGCTTACCGCCCGGTACAACGACCACCCCGTCCGGCGACGCGTCGACGCCTTTGTAGCGGGCCGCATAGTCAACTATGGCGCGGCGAGCCTCCGGGTAACCGGGCGTTGGCGTGTAGCCCGTGTGGCCGCCCTGCATGGCCCGGTGCGCGGCCTCGATAATGTGCGGCGGCGTGGGGAAGTCGGGCTGCCCGATCTCCATATGGATTATCGAGCGCCCCTGCGCCTCCAGCGCCCGCGCGCGCGCCAGCGTCCGGAACGCCGACTCGGTGTCCAGCAGCGACATTCTGGAACTAATATATTGTTCGAACATGCGCTAAACCTCACTATCCCGGGGGATTTGAATCATAATGAAAATTGCCGGACGAACACTGTTCGTCCCTACGGGTGCGGCGCGGACATCGCGTCGGTGCGTAAGGTGCGGGCGGGACGCCCGCGTACCCAGGGGCGGGGGCGTCGTTACGTCGTTCGAGCGCCGTTACGCCGTGCGGGCGGGACGCCCGCGTACCCAGGGCGGGGGCGCCGTTACGCTGTTCGGGCGCCGTTACGCCGTGCGGGCGGGACGCCCGCGTACCCAGGGGCGGGGGCGCCGTTACGTCGTTCGAGCGCCGTTACGCCGTTCGGTCGCCTATGTCGTGGGCGGCGTCTGTGTCATCGCCGCTGAACTGGCTGTTGTACAGGTCGTAATAGAAGCCCTTTGCCGCCAGCAGCCCCTCATGGTTGCCCTTCTCCACAATCGTGCCGTTGTTCATCACGAGGATGATGTCGGCGTTCCGGATGGTGGAGAGCCTGTGCGCAATGACAAAACTGGTTCGCCCGCGCATCAAGTCGGCCATCGAGTTCTGTATGAGCACCTCCGTCCGCGTGTCGACGCTGGAGGTGGCCTCGTCGAGAATTAAGAACGACGGGTTGGCGAGGAACGCCCGCGCTATCGTAATAAGCTGCTTCTGCCCCTGCGAGATATTGGTCGCGTCCTCGTTGATGACCGTGCCGTAGCCGTCCTGCAGCGTGCGTATAAAATAATCCGAGCGAGCGGCGCTCGATGCAGTCACCACTTGCTCCTCCGTGGCGTCCTTCCTGCCGTACGTGATGTTTTCGCGGATGGTCCCGTTATACAGCCAGGTGTCCTGGAGCACCATGCCGAACATCGTGCGGAGCGCGCCTCGCGCCAACTGGCGTATATCCACGCCGTCTATCGTGATCTTCCCGGCGTTGACGTCGTAGAAGCGCATCAGCAAATTCACGAGCGTCGTCTTGCCCGCGCCCGTAGGGCCGACAATCGCCACTATCTGCCCCGGCTTCACGTCTATGTCCATGTCCTGCATGAGGATATTTTCCGGCGAGTAGCCGAACACCACATGCTCGAAGCGGATCGCGCCGTCCGGCCTGTCTATGACCATGGGCTCGGCCAGCTCCGGCTCCTCCTCTTCTTCCTCCAGCACCGTGAATATGCGCTCGGAGGCGGCGAGCACGGACTGTATATGATCAATGATGTGGGACGCCTGCGCCAACGGCATATTGAACTGCCGTATGTACTGCATGAACGCCGCGATGATTCCCAGGCTGACGGCGCCGCTTGTCATCAGGAACCCGCCGACGACGCACACCAGCACATATCCGAGGTTGCCGAGGAACATGACGAGCGGCCTAATCATGCCGGAGATGAACTGGGCGCGCTTGGAATACTGGTAATAGCGGTTGTTGATTTCCTCGAACTCCTCGATGGAGTCCTCCTCGTAGTTGAACAGCTTCACGATCCGCTGGCCGGCGTACATTTCCTCCACATGCCCGTTCAAGTCACCGAGCGAACGCGACTGACCGACAAAATAGCGCTGGGAGCGTGGCGCTATGACGTATATGACGAGTATATAGAGCGGGGTCACGCTCATTGCGATCAGCGTGAGCATGGGGTTGAGCCTGAGCATCATGACCAGTACGCCGAATAGCGTGATGGCGGACGTCAGTACCTGGGTGATGGTCATCTGCAGCATGCGCCCGACCGTGTCCACATCGTATACGACGCGGCTCAAAATCTCGCCGTGCGTCCTCCCGTCGAAATATTTGAGCGGGAGCCGCGACAACTTGCTCTCCAGATCGTAGCGGAACTTGTACACGACTTTTTGCGTGATGCTGGCCGATATCCATTGCTGTGCAAGCCCAAACAGCGCGTTGGTCAGCGAAATGGACGTGAGCAGCAGCACCCACATGACAAGGTCCGCATGGTCCCTGATCCCCACCATGACATTACTGAGGTTGTTGATGATCTGCGCCGTGATGGTGGGCGTCCAGATGGCAATAAAGGAGGTGAGCCCCGAGAAAAAGATAATGGACAAGAGCAGCCATTTAAACGGCCACATATATTTTATGGTCAGGCGGAAGGTCTTTTTTATGTCTTTGACCTTGTCGGCGGGCATGCCGTGGCCGCCAAAATGCATACCGCCGCCCATTCCGCCGCCGCCACCTCCGCCGCCGCCGCGCCCGAACATCATGGGGCCGCCGCCCCCGCCGCCGCCGCCGCCCCTGCGGGCTGTCGACCGGCTTTTGAATTCGTCCATCACATATTTTTGCTTGGGTATATCGTCAAACAAATCGTCTTTTCTGGTTTTTGTTTTGTCCCGGCTCATAGTTTTGGTTTGCTCCCCTTGGTTGGTTTTTGTTTGATACGTTCTTTTATGCGATTTTCTTATGCGATTTTCTTATGCGATTTCTTCTTCTTTCAATTGCGAGTATACGATTTCGCGGTACACGTCGCAAGACTGCATGAGCGACGCGTGCTTGCCTTGGCCGACGCATTTACCCTCGTCCAGCACGATGATGTTGTCGGCGTCCATTATAGTCGAGACGCGCTGCGCCACGATGATGACGGAGGCATTCGCCGTCACGCCTTTGAGCGCCGCACGCAACGCAGCGTCCGTCTTGAAGTCCACCGCAGAGAAGCTGTCGTCGAATATGTATACCTCCGGGTCCCTGGCGATTGCGCGCGCTATGGATATGCGCTGCTTTTGGCCGCCGGAGAGGTTGGTTGCGTCCTGTGAGACAAAGGAATCGTAGCCCTCGGCCATCGTTTCTATGAAATCCGCCGCCTGTGCGACTTTTGCCGCGCCCTTTATCTCGTCTAATGACGCGTCGGACTTGCCAAAGCGGATGTTGTTTTCAACGCTGCCCGTGAAGAGCTGCGCCTTTTGCGTCACGAACCCTATCCGGCTGCGCAAGTCGCGCTGCGCCATCTGTGTGATGTCGATGTGGTCGATGAGTATCCTGCCGCCCTGGATGTCGTACAGGCGCGGTATCAGCGATACGATGGTCGACTTGCCCGAGCCAGTCCCGCCAATGACGGCAGTGGTCTCGCCGGGGCGGGCCGTGAATGAAATGTTGTCCAGTACAGGCTTTTCCGCGCCGGGGTATTGGAACGTGACGTTATCGAACCTTACCTCGCCGCGAATGCCGGACGGCGGGGAGATGGGGTTTTCGGGGTCGGCGACGGTCGGCTTCGTGTCCAGTATCTGGTTGAGGCGTTTTGAAGATATCAGGGCGCTGGGGATCATGTTGAACACCATTTGTAAGCCCATGACCGAGCCGAGTATCTGCATTACATACTGCGAAAACGCCATGATGTCGCCCGCGCTCATCGCGCCCGCTTCGATGCGGAACTGCCCGAACCAGTAGACAGAGATGGTCGCGCCGCTCATCACGGCGGTCGTCAGCGGGTTCACCAGCGCCATGCGGCGGCGCGCCTTCTTGAACGCGTCCGTGTATGCGAGGTTTGTCTCGTTGAAGCGCTCGCGTTCCATGTCGATGGTGTTGAACGCGCGTATGACGCGCACGCCGGACAGTATCTCGCGCAGCACCCGGCTCACGCTGTCCAGCTTGTCTCGCATGGTCTCGAACAGCGGGCGCACCCAGTTGATGTTCAGATAGACGATGAGGAGCAGGAGGGGCATGGCGAAGATGATGATTACCGCCAGCCGCGTGTCCATCGACAGCGCCATCACTATGCCGCCTATCATGTGCATCGGCACGCTGATGACCGCGCTGAGGCCCATCTGCACGACCATCTGCATCTCCCGGACGTCGCTGGACGTCCGCGTGATAAGCGATGCGGTGCCGTATTCGTCCGTCTGCTGCAGCGACAGGTATGTGATTTTCCGAAACGCTTCGGAACGCAGGTCGCGCCCGAACCCCATCGACGAGAGGGCCGAGAGGTAGTTGACGATGATCTGGAATACGACGGCGAACAGCGACACGCCCAGCATTTGCAACCCGACGCGCAGTATGAAATCATTGTCGCCCTTGTTTATGCCTTCGTTGACCAGGTTGGCCATCAGCCTCGGCAGCATCAGATCGCACATCGCGATGACGAACAGTAGCCCAGCGACGAACGACATAGGCGCCAGGTACCGCTTGGCTTTGGCAAGGAGCTTAATCAAACAATCACATCCTTAGTCTTTGATGATTTACATTATTCTATTTATGAATAACATTATTTATTGATGAATTACATTATTCTATTGATGATTTACATTAACTATTTATGAATTTCATTATTTTTGATGATTTACATTGTCTCGTTTTCGCGCAACGCTTTCATTTTGTTGAAGAACTCGTGCGCCTGCATGAGCAGCTTGATCATCTCTTCGGACGCATCCTGCCCGATATAGTCGATGAATTCGTTAAAATCCGCCTCAAGCCGCACTAAATGGGACTTCAGCGCCCCGTCCCCTTTTTCCGTGAGCGAAATGCCGACGCTGCGCTTGTCTTCTTTTGACTGTGTCCGCAGCACATAGCCTTGATCTTCCAGGTTGTTCAAATGCTGGGTCACGGTTGGCGAGGACACCCGCAGCATCATGCTGATGTCCGATACGCGCGGGACGTTGTCGCGGCGGTTGGCCCTGGCGATGTTTTCCAATATGTCCGTCTCTACCTGGGAGAGGCCGCTCGCCGGCGCGTTGTGCCACCGCGTTCGGTTGAACTTCATAAATGCCTTTATCAGGCGCGCGGAGAGGCTTTCGCTTATTTGTTGATCCATCATTTATACCCCATACTATCCGCCGTGCACTTGCCGTTGGGCGCTTGCCGTTGGGCGTTCGCCGCCGGGTGTTTGCCGTTGGGTGTTCGCCGCCTGGCGCTTGCTTCCGGATAGCTGCTATACGAGCGAACCGTAGTTAACATAATATGTATAATATGCATAATAATAAGGCGACTAATTATTTAGCCAACCTAATTATATGCCTATATATAATAATCCCAAATGGCGTAATTGTCAACTGCTTACAAAATAATCGCTTTGCACATTAATGGTGTATTAACAGTTCACACCTAGCAGTTTGCTGTCTATTAGCCGTAGGGCGCGACGCCCTCGGCGCGCCGTGGCCGTTGCTCCAGGGCATCGATCCTAAGCAGGTGCGGTGCGAGGGCGCGGCGCCCCCTCCGCGCCCTCTCCGAAACTTCTCCGCACCTCCGCTGTACCTTTCTTACACCTACTGCCCCGCATCGCCCCGCACACACCGCCCCGCTGTGTACGTCGCGACTTGCTTCGACGATACAATTATTTATTATCCGTCGCGACTTACGTCGACGATACGTTTATTGTCCGCCGCGCGCCTCGTTGATAGCGTCGACGTATTCCATGGTGATCCCCATGTCATACTCCGTGAGCTCCGCCAATCCAAAATCGGGCAGCTTTGCCAGCACCTCGTCCCAGATGTTTTGGAACTCGGCGTCGGTCTCCGCGTAAATCATGCGCCAACCGGCTGGCTGGAACTGTTCCTTGATTTGCGCCCGGGTGGTCTGTATGACCGAAGGCTGGGCCGGCTCCTGGTAGGACGATGACGGGGTGGAGATCATCTGGCCAATCGCCTGGTAGAAATCCATCGGGCTATCGTAGCCGTATTTGTTCTTCCAATGGGTGTTGAATTCGTTGGCGTTTTGCTCGATGGTGGACTCCCATAGGCTGGAGTTGGCCGGCGCCCCGTTCAGCAGCTCGTTCGGGCTATCGTTCTGATGGAATGCCCAGTTCTGCTTGCATGTGCCGTCGTTCCATGTGCCGCCGCCCATATGCGCGGGCGCCTGTTTGTCCGGGTTGGGGTCCCTGGCGAAGTCCGTGCGCACGGGCTTGCCATCCACCATCTCATATGTGACTCCCTCGACCAGGCCGGCGTGAACCAACATGCCTTCGGGGGACGCCTGCCACTCATACCACTCCATGATGCGCTCGGGGTACTTCGCGTCGGCGCCGATGGCGAACCCGGTGCTCTCCCCGCCGTAGGGGTTGTAGCTCGGGCTATTGATGACCATTCCCGTGATGGGCACGGGAGCATAGGGGGCG
This sequence comes from Oscillospiraceae bacterium, assembly GCA_009777515.1. Lineage (GTDB taxonomy): Bacteria > Bacillota > Clostridia > WRLR01 > WRLR01 > WRLR01. The sequence goes on from WRLR01000010.1 coordinate 31,185, forward strand.
CGTACGGACAGGTCGATTGCGCTGAATATTGAGCTGGCCAAATAACTCCACCAACCGAATGCGATCCGCTGCTCGGTGGAAAACTTTTGGGCGATGTTGTCCCAGTTCTGCGTCGCGGAATCGGGGTCAAGCAGACCCTGCCTGTACAGTTTGTTGAGGCGCTTTAAATGGAAATAATACAATCCGTCCGGCTCGGTAAGGTTTAAAAATGTGTTCTCGTTCACGTTCACCCATATGTAGCTGGGGTAAAATAGCGGGTAATAGCCTTCAAAGAACAGCATTTCACGCGCGCCCCGGACCGACTCGCCGTCCCAGTCGGGGAACAGCGACTGCGCGTACGTCTTCTCGCCGGTAGTTCCGACAGGGTGCGCCTCCACCATTTGCTTTAGCACCTCGTCAAAGCCGTCCCAGCCGACGATTTCCGGCTCCCCGATATCAATGTACCAGTCGTAACGGATATACGGCGCGGCCGACGGGTTCATCAAGCTGCCCGGTTTGTCGATGGGGTACGAGGATATGCGCCCCGGGATGCCCCACACCCGTCCATCCGGGAAGGATTTTGCGAACGCTTCGTATGCCAGGCTCAACTTCTGCAGATTGGGCGAGTCGGCCAGCATATCCGTCATGTCATATAACAAACCGGTGGACTGGCAGTCCACAATCCTGTCCCTGGTGATAATAATGGAGTCGCCAAGGTTCCCCGCCGCCGAACGCGTCTGATACAGCATGTCGCCCGAGCCGGCGACATTCGGTGCGATGATGTTGACTTCGATGTTAAATTTCTCCTTTATCATTTGGCCGTACCAACCGGCCTGCATGCCCATGTAGTTGGCATATGTGTTGAACTGCTCGATATGGTACAGCTCCCTTTCTTCTTCGAGCGGCGCATCGGCAGCCGCCGCAGTGGCCGCAGTCGTGGTCGTGGCGGCGGCAGTCGTTGTCGCATCGGCGGCGGCGGCTGTTGTGACTGCAGCCGCTTGGGTGGTCGCGGCTTGCGTCTGCTCCTGGGCGGCAGCCGTTGTCGTTGCGCTGCCCCCTCCCCCGCCGCCGCACGCGACGAGCGCGGATAGCATCGCCAGGGCAAGCACCAGCGCCAGAGCAGCTTTCGGTAACTGTTTAGTCCTCAGCATCAGCATAGATCCTCCTTATAGATTTGTTTGTGTTTTGAATTTTACGGATGAGGTTGTGATGTATACATCAGCGCAATTATATGATTGCTTACCTATACATGTCAAATTTAAGCCATGATAAGGTTTATATGTATACTAAATGTATATATGATATATTAATTGATATATGAGCTATAGGTTTATGGGATGTAAGCGCTATATGTGATATTATTTGTGATATTATTTATATGCGTTAAAGCAATTATTTATATGTGTTAAAGCATACGATAAAACAATTTTAGGGGCGAACACTGTTCGCCCGCGTTCGCCACCGACGTTTCGCCCCCGGAGCGTCGCAACTCGATGTACCGCACCCGGCGCGATGTACTCTGCATGACGTACCCTGCACGACATACCTGACGCGACGTACTTGGCGCGAAATACCCGATGCGATGTACCCGATGCGACATACCTGACGCAACGTACCCTGTACGACGGCAACCTTGTCGATATGCGGAATATACAAATAACGGAGGAAATGTTGATGAAATGCGCACTGTATGAACACAACAACTTTATTACCGCAACGCTGGGCGGCGCGCGCCTTGTGTTTTCAGCCGAAACCGGCGCGTGGCTTGGCCTGTGCGACAGCGGCGGCAGCTACCTGCTGGACGGCGACAATGGGCTATCGGCGATTACGCTCACGGTAGGCGGCGTCTCGACAACGTCAACCGGGTACGATCAACTGTGGAACATCCGCGACACAAGCCCCGTCGGCCCCGGCCTGCGGCTCGCCAGATATTATCTTGATAATGGCGACATACCCGACGGCGACTTCCATGATAATGGCAACGAGTCCGACAGTGGCGCCTTCCAAAATAAAAGCGACGAACCCGACAGCGGCGCCCTCCATTTAATATTGGAAGAAAGCGGCTGGTCCATAGACATGACCTACCGCTACAACGCAATGCGCCGTCGCATCGAACGCTCCGCGCTCATCGCATGGAACGGCGAGGGCGAGCAGCTCCTGCGCTGGGCAGAGCTGCGCATGCCGCCGCTGGCCGACGAGCGGGGCGCGGCGCTGGACATGCCCGGATACACCAATATCCACCACTACGACGTTGGCAGGATGCCCGTCGGCAAGCTGGGCCTCCTGGAGGGGATGGACAAGCACGCCTGCTGCTGGCAGCCCGGTCTGCTGGCTGTCGACATGCCAGGGCGGGGCCTTTTGATATCGTGGATGTTCGGCGGCGACATGTCCGGATATTGGCAGGTATACCGCGGCCACAGGGGCGTCTGGGTGGAACTCAAATGGTTCTGCTGCGCGCGCCTGCAAAAGGGAGGCTCAGTCAAGACGGGAGACCAGTATATCCGCCTGGGCTCAGGCGGCGCGCTCCGCGACGAGCTAAACTTCATGCATGACTTCTGGGACGAGGTAGGCGTGAAGCTCCCAGACAGCATGCCCACGCCCGACTGGGCAAAGAAGGCGTTTATATACGAGACGCACCTGGGGCTCAAGAGTTTCCCGCGCACCGGCAGGTCACACAATCCGCACCCCACGGCCAAGGACCTGACCGCCGACCTGCCGCGCATAGCGGATCTGGGCTTCACCGTAGTCCAGCTCATGCCGACGTTCCCGTTCCCCAACTACTCCGTGGAGGACTACTTCGACATCGAGACGTGCTACGGGCCCAAGGCGGACATGATCGAGATGGTCAGCCGCGCCCATGAGCTGGGCATGAAGGTGTTCGTCGACGTGGTGATGCACGGCGCGACCGACAAGACCGTCAGCCCGACGAACGCGAAACACACGCGCCACCCGCTGCTGGACAAACACCCCGAGTACTTCATGTACACCGACGACGGGCGCGTCGCCAAAACCTACACATGGTCCTTCGATCAGGCCAACGAGAGCTTCCGAGCCCACGCCACCGAGGCGTTCTGCCACTATGTACGCGAGCTGGACGTGGACGGCTTCCGCGTGGACGCCATCACCTGGAACTACTTCCCCAACTGGAAGCCCGGCCTGCCCTACCACGCATATAAATCCATGTACGGGTGCTACGGCCTGTTCCCTATCATCCGCGATGCCACCTGGGCCATCAAACCCGAAATCACCTTTTACACAGAAACGACCGGCCCGCAGATGGCCAACTCCTACGATCTGTCATACAACTACGACGAGGTGTGGATGTACGAGCACCTGCTGCCGCCGTTTGACAAAATCCTGATGTTGGAGCGTAGGAACGCGCGCCTTGACGGCAGCAAAGTGGACGCGCGGGGCGCGGCGGAGTGGCTAGACCTGCGGCAGAAGGTCATGCCCAGGGGGTGGATAAAGGTGCACCATGCCGACTCCCACGATTCGCACGAGTGGGCATGGGTGGGCATCTTCCAGCGCGACTACATCGGCCTCGAACAATCGAGGGCGCTGTTCGCGTACTGTATTTTCGTCGAGGGCGGCGTGATGAACTACGCCGGGGGCGAGGACGGCTCGGAGGAGCTGTACAAGAGCCTCATCGCCATGCGCAAAACCTTCCCGGCGCTGATGGAAGGCAGTTGCGAATACCTGGCCGTCAAGTCGGAAAGCCGCAACATGCTGACGCTGCTCAGGCGCAAGGGCGAACAGACGCTTATACCTATAATAAACTTTTCGCCCGACGCCACGGAAACGACAATGGACGCCACTGCGGCAGTAGCGGCTTCGACGCTAGCGGCCACATCGGGGAACGGGCGTTCGGATGCTGATACGCACGCGACCTACCGCCTGACAGAATATTTTAGCAGTGCGACATTGGAGATAAAAGCCAACGAGCTGGCATCAATACCCATAAACATTGAACCCTATAGCTACCAATTATGGCAAGTGGAAAGGATATAATACTGCTTTTTGCACGGAACGGGCTTCGGCGGGCGGGGCATCGGCATCAATGGGTCAAGTTATTCGTAGTTGCGGTGGCGGGCTTCCATTTCATCCTTTGACACGTTCATTATGCTTTGCAACGCAATGATAAACATATCGTACATCAGCAGTGCGGACTGTTCGTACAGATTGCCCATCGGCTGTTTGGTGGGCACGAGATTGCCCGTCGCCCGGTATGCCATCGCCGGCAAAAATACCACATGGTCGGCGAGCCTGGCGAAATCACCGTCCGGGGTCGCCGTAATGGCGACTAGCGTCGCGCCCCGCTTTTTTGCCTGCTCCGCCGTGTAAAATATATGGCTGAACCTGCCCGAGCCGCTGGACACGACAAACACGTCCCCCTCGCCGCAGGATGGCGCGGTGTCGTCCCAAGCCCAGTGGGCGTCCTTGCCTAGGTGCATCAGGCGCATGACAAAAAATTTAAGACCAAGCCCCTCGCGCCCGCCGGCATAGCAAATAACGCGCCGCGCGCCCGCTATTGCCTTTAGCGCGGGCATGACGTCATCCTCGTTCAACCGTTCAAAAACCTGCTTGATTTCGCCCAATGCGCTAAAAGCATTCTCCCTGATCCCTGACATATCCTAATACCCCCCTGCCATATTATCGTGCTAGACGATTTTTAAAGTCGGTATTTTACGGGCGAACACTGTTCGCCCCTACAACATTTTGTATATGTGAATTATTGATTGTCCATATGTAGGGACGCACATTGTGCGTCCGTTACTTTTACAATCGCCAAATATTTTCGTGCGCAAACATTCATCAGTTGTATCGATTCCGCAATTATACCGATTCCACAGCTATACCGATTCTGCGACTTCCTGCGCTATTTGCGCCCAGCGCCACAGTTTTTGCGGGTTGTATGATACGGTCGACAGCGTCTTCATCAGTATCTCCATGGAACAATTGTTCCTGCGCGCGGCATCGACGGCGGTCTGCAGTTCTTTGCGCGCCGCCTGCTCATCCAGCGTCTCCGACGCGAGCAGGGCCGGGTCCGGTTTATATGAGTAAACGAAGCTCCCGCCGATTTGCTCGGCTGCGATGTATGGGTCCGCCCAGGCGCTTATCGATATTTTGCGCAGGTTCTTAATTTTTTTCAGCACCCCGATTTTGTTCTCCAGCGCTTCGCAGCATCCGTAGTAGGTCAGCGCGAAGCGGTTGAGCCAGTCCAGTTCAAAATTTATGGCGAACTCTTCAAACATTTCCGTTGAAATACTGGTGAATATCTGCGCCTTGCACGAGCCCCACATGTTGGAAGCCGTCACTGCCCCTGCGGAGTCCGCCGCCGGTATGTCGTCCGTATAGCCGTAACCGCCCGAGCCGATGAATGAGTTGTCCGTGTTTTGCGTCATGATGCCCAGCCGCTCGTACTGTATCATCGCATCGATGGCAAGGTCGTTGTACCGTTTTGCCAGGGCCGTCATCATCTCCGGCCTGTCCATTAAGCTCATGAACACATTTTCGGCGCCCATCATATGAACGAAGTCGTCCCAAGGGGCGTGCGGACGCTCCTGCTCCGGCAGGCACACAAGCTTCACTTCCATAACGCCGTCGAATATTTTTTGCGTCGTGCCCAGCAGCTCCGCCGTTTTCGTTTCGTCGTAGTATATAACGGCAGGGCGTAAGCTCTCCACGTCCATCATAGAATTAATCACCGAGTTGTAGCGGTGCGCCCCGACGGCGCTCGTCTCGTCCGTCTTTAACACATAGTCGTCAGCTTTTACTCCGTAACCGGAATTTTCGACGACCGCCCTGCACTTGATATACGGTTCGACGACCATGTCCAGCGGCATGTGGCGGTGCATGTACAACTGGCGGCGCAGGTCCGTCTCCAGGCTGCGCGCGTATTCGCTCGCGCACGCTAGCGTAAGCTCGTCGTCGACATTCAGCTCGTTCCAGGGCATGGCGTAGCACATCACGACCGGCCGCTCCGGACGAAGGTCGTTTACCCTTCTCCAGCGCTCCCTGTTCGCGTTGTTCCTGTCGGACGCCGCAATCGCCGCGACCCTGTCGGCAAGTGAGCGCAATATATCGACGTCGCGCGACGACACGCCCCCCTCGCCCACCGCGCTCAACGCGTTAATATCGTTAATACTGTTGTTAGCTTTGTTGCTGGCTGCAGATTTGTTCTTTGGCATATGCCCTGATTCCTTTTTATATATTCCTCTATTAAAATATTTCTTTGGCTATCAAAAAATTCCTATGGTAATCATAATATTACCATATAAACCATCGCAGTTGACAGTTATTGTCCCTATATTTTATAATGGGGACAGTAGCGGGCTCCCGTAGCTCAGCTGGATAGAGCGTCGGTTTCCTAAACCGCAGGTCGCACGTTCGAATCGTGTCGGGAGTATTTTTTATTGATTAAACAAAGGGATTTTCACAATGATGATCCATCAAACTCATGCGCTGGTCGCCGTGAAGTCGTTTGCTTCACGGTTTTTTTCGCATTATCGAGTGACAAAGGAAATATCATGAACATAGATCAATTCATGTATGGAGGAAGCTTGCAATGGATAGTAATGGCTCAACAACAGCTACGATCGGTTTTGAGCAACAGATATGGAGAGCGGCGGATATTTTACGCGGCAATATTGATGCTTCAGAATATAAGCATGTAATCCTCGGGTTAATTTTTTTGAAATACATTTCCGATAGATTCGATGAACGTTACCGCCAGCTAGTGGAAGAAGACGACGGTTTTGAAGAGGACACTGATGAATATGCGGCAGAGAATATATTCTTCGTGCCTCCTTCATCACGATGGAATGTCGTAGCGGAAGCTGCACACAAACCGGAAATCGGGCAAATTATTGACGACGCAATGCGAGCCATAGAAAGGGAAAACAAGCGGTTAAAAGATGTTTTGCCGAAAAACTTCGCCCGCCCGGAGTTAGACAAACGCAGGTTAGGCGATGTGGTCGATTTATTTTCAAATATTCAAATGACAGAACATGGTAACAGCAAGGACATTTTAGGGCGGACATATGAGTATTGCCTAGCCCGATTTGCCGAACGCGAGGGTAAGCTCGCCGGTGAATTCTACACGCCAGCATGTGTTGTACGAACGCTTGTTGAAGTGTTGCAACCGTTCAGAGGGCGCGTATATGACCCCTGTTGCGGTTCGGGCGGAATGTTCGTACAATCAGCAAAATTTGTCGAACACCATCAAGGCAATATCAATGATATTTCCGTATATGGCCAAGACTCAAACCCCACTACATGGAAAATGGCGCTGATGAACCTTGCCATACGCGGCATTGACGCAGATTTGGGAAATTATAATTCAGATACCTTTTTCAACGATTGCCACCCAACCCTCAAAGCCGATTTCATTATGGCCAATCCACCATTCAACCTTTCTGACTGGGGCACTGACAGACTTGCAAACGATGTCCGATGGAAGTATGGCTTGCCGCCGTCCGGCAATGCCAACTTTGCGTGGCTCCAACATATGATACATCATTTGTCTCCCGTAGGGAAACTCGGCATGGTACTGGCTAACGGCTCGCTGTCGTCCCAAAGCGGCGGCGAAGGCGAAATTCGGCGCCGCATTATTGAGGATGACCTTGTTGAGGGAATCATCGCTATGCCGACGCAGCTTTTCTATACGACCCAAATACCAGTATCATTATGGTTTATTAGTCGTAATAAAATGCTAAAAGGCAAAACATTGTTTGTCGATGCTCGTAAGATGGGAACGATGATATCACGAAAAAATCGTGAAATGATGCCCGATGACATTGATAAAATAGCTGCGACTTTTAAGGCTTTTCGCGATGGCACGCTTGAAGATGTTAAAGGTTTTTGCGTTTCTGTCACTACTGATGACATAGCTAAGCAAGATTTTATGCTCACACCCGGGCGTTATGTCGGTATTGAAGAACAAGAAGATGATGGCGAGCCCTTTGAAGAAAAAATGGCGCGCCTGACCGGCGAACTTTCGATAATGTTCAAGCGCTCACATGAGTTAGAGGAAGAAATACGGCAAAGACTGGGGGCGATTGGGTTTGAAATATAACAATTCTATCATAGGTGATATAGCATCCGTACAAACAGGACCTTTCGGAAGTCAACTTCACAAAGAAGATTATGTAGTAATTGGCACACCTATTGTAACAGTTGAGCATTTGGGGCAAAGAAAAATGTCCCGCCAAAATTTACCCTGCGTATCTGATGAAGATAAGAACAGGCTTTCAAAATATATACTAAAATACGGTGATTTAGTTTTCAGCCGAGTTGGTTCGGTTGATAGATGTTCTTGGGTTAGTGAAGAAGAAAATGGTTGGATGTTTTCAGGTCGTTGTTTACGAGTTCGTCCAAACAATCCTTCAAAAATATATCATAAATATCTTTATTATTTTTTTAATTTGGAAACAACCAAAGAATTTGTGCGTAATATTGCTGTCGGCGCAACGATGCCGTCTATAAACACCAAATTACTGTCCGAAGTGCCGATTGCTTTTCCGAATATAACTGAACAGCAGCAAGTTGGAGACATACTCTCTGTTCTTGATGATAGAATCGAAGCCAACTCAGCTATAAACCATCATTTAGAGCAGATGGCACTAGCGGTTTTCAAATCGTGGTTCGTGGACTTCGAGCCGTTCGGCGGTGTAATGCCCGACGACTGGCGGGAAGGTATACTATCCGAAATCGCCAATGTTACTATGGGACAATCCCCTGACGGGACAAGTTATAACGAGGATGGTATCGGAACTGTATTTTATCAAGGGCGTGCTGAGTTTGGCTTGCGTTTTCCCACACGCCGCTTGTTCACCACACAACCCAAGCGAATGGCGGCGAAAGGCGATGTGCTTATGAGCGTCCGCGCTCCAGTAGGAGATTTGAACGTTGCTTTTGAGTCATGCTGCCTTGGTCGCGGTTTGGCGGGAATCGAAAGCAAAGACGGTTGCCAGTCTTTTATCCTCTATACGATGTTCGCCTTGAAACAGAAACTCGATTTATTTAATGGCGAAGGCACGGTTTTTGGCTCTATCAACAAGAACGATATGGCAAACCTCCATGTGCTTATCCCCACTAACGAGATACTCCGTCAGTTTGAGGACCTGGTTAATCCGATGGATGCAGCCATCGAAGCGAACTTTACAGAAAGCAATAATCTTCAAGCCATCCGTGACACGCTCCTACCCCGCTTGATGTCCGGTGAGCTGTTCATCGCCGACCTCAGTAGCAGTAAATGATGATTTTGCATAAAGGATAAACATTATGTTACATCCAAAAAACAAACATAATATAAAAACACCTACATTGCGGATGTATGTTGATGAAAATGGAAATTATAATTTACGTGAAGATTTAACAAACAATAGTAACCGCTTCTTATGCCTTACAGGTGTTATAATGAATTTATCAGAACACGATAAATTGGAAAAACAATTGGATGGATTAAAATTACATTATTTTGGCTCTACAGGAGTAATTTTACATAGACGCGAATTAATATCCGGCAAACCGCCTTTTGTAACGCTTAAAATCGAAGCAACTAGGGAATCTTTTAATATTGCTCTTCTAAAAATAATTACAGAACTAAAATATGGTGTAGTATCAGTGGTTATTGATAAAAAAGCACTTGTTGATAAATATACATTATTGAAAGCGTATGATCCATACGCTTTGGCATTAGAATACTTGATGCAACGCTATCAATATTGGATGCAGGAACAAAGTAAGTGTCACGAACAGATATATGGCGATATTATGGCAGAATCCAGAGGGGGCTACGAAGATAAAATTACGAAAGAAACATATAGGCTCATGTATGACGGAAAGGGCTACAATGAGTTAATGGGCGCAGATAGATATTATTCATCAAAAGAGATTAAACTGAGAAAGAAAAAGGAAAATATCGCCGGTCTTCAATTTGTGGATCTGATATCACATCCTGCGCGAAGATATATCTTAGCCCAAAATAATTTAGCTGATAATATAAAACCTACCTCTTTCGAACAAAAAGTTGTTGATGTGCTTGTTAAATCAAAATTTCGCAGCAAAAAAGGCAAGATAGATGGATTTGGTACAATATTCTTTCCTAAAAAGTAAACGGCTCGCGAAGCGAGCCGTACCGAGTGCAAGCACTCCACCTCCAAGTTTTTTTGGATTGTATTAAATATATCACAATATTGTATTATTGTAAAGTATTATTTGTGATAATAAACATAATAAATTTTCGATTAGAGGAAACACTATGATTAATGTCTTTATTGATGCCAACATTTGGTTGTCATTATACGATTTTTCAAATGATGATTTAGATCAGTTTCGTAAATTGAGTGACCTTATAGACACAGACGTAAATATTCTTCTTCCTGTTCAAGTTCGCGATGAATTCGATAGGAATCGAGAAAACAAAATATATGATGCACTAAAAAAATTCAATAACATTTCAACACAAATTCCCAATATGTGTAGGGGATATCCGGAATTTAATGAATTACAAAATAAAATAAAAGAAATAAAAGATTTACATAAAAATTTTATAGCTAAAGTTGAAAAAGATGCGAAAGATGGATCTTTATATGCCGATAAGGTAATTAATGCAATATTTGCTAAGATAACACCACTTCAAATAACGACTGATGTTATAAAACAAGCCCAGCTACGAATGCTTGTTGGCAATCCACCTGGTAAGGATCGAAAGTTAGGAGATGCCATTAACTGGGAAACATTACTTAATAAAGCGCAACAAGATGAAGATATATTTTTTGTAAGCGCAGATAAGGATTATCGTTCAATTATTGATGATAAATCATTCAATGCGTACTTGCTAAATGAATGGTCTAATAAAAAAAAGTCAACTCTGTTTTATTATAGCTCCCTTACAGACTTCATAAATAAACACGTTGGGACGATCGAGCTCAAATCAGAGAATGAAAAAATTGATGCCATAGATCAATTACGGAATAGTCGAAGTTTTTTGAAAACACATTCTGTCATTGAACAGTTAAATAAATTTTCAAGTTGGTCTAACGATCAAATTATTGATCTTTGTATAATTGCGGATGAAAACAATCAAGTAGGAGCAATTATTAGTGATACAGATATACATACTTTCTATACCACTCTATTGAAAGGATGGGATAATAATATACATAATGAGTATGTTAAATGGGTAAATGATATGCTTCTCGAGAATAATTATACAGAATAGGATGCAGAGCATGCAGTTCACCGAAGAGGCGTACGAAAACGCTATATTAGAAATATTTCGAGAAACTTTGGGTTATTCATATGTATATGGCCCGGATATTGTTCGGGACTATGCTGATGTGCTGTACATGGATGAGTTGTTACCTGCTATACGGCGTGTCAACCCGAAACTTCCGGAATCCGCTTTATCGGAAGCTGTTAGCAAACTACGTGATCTTGGAAGCGGCAACATGATCCAAAAAAATAAACATTATATGGAGTATTTGCAAAACGGTATATCGATAAATTACTATGATAACGGTGAGCAGCAATCGACATTGGTTTATCTTGTGGATTTCAAGAATACGGAGCGCAACACATTTATAGTCGCCAACCAGTGGACGATAATTGAAAACAGCAATAAGCGCCCTGATATTATAGTATATTTAAATGGGCTACCCATTGTAATATTTGAACTTAAATCGCCATCGCGCGAAGAAACTGACATCAGTGAAGCATTTTTACAGCTTCGAAATTATATGCAGGAAATCCCCTCTTTGTTTTCATATAATACCTTTTTAGTTATAAGCGACCAAGCGACAACCAAAGCCGGAACTATTACTGCGGGCGAAGACCGATTTATGGAATGGAAATCAATAGATGGCAGTTATGAAAATACTCAATTCGTACAATTTGACACATTGATTGAGGGGATGTTTGAAAAATCGCGGTTGTTGGATATTGTTAAGAATTTTATCTGTTTTTCGGGAAACGTAAAAATAATTGCTGCATATCATCAGTACTTCGCTGTACGAAAAGCTGTCGCTTCAACGGCAAAAGCAGTTGAAATTGATGGCAAAGGCGGCGTTTTCTGGCATACGCAAGGCAGCGGAAAATCACTATCTATGGTGTTCTATGCAAAGCTAATGCAAGACGCGCTCGTATCGCCTACCATCGTTATGTTAACTGACCGCAATGACCTCGACGATCAATTATTTGGGCAATTTGCGCTTTGCGAGGAATTCCTGCGGCAGACACCGGAACAGGCCACATGCCGCGAACTAAGCGTGGAGTATAAAGAAGCGCTAAAAAAAGGTGAGAAACGAAAAAAAGAAATTGGATTAAAAGACTATCTTCAAGATAGACTAGCAAATGGTATTATTTTTACTACTATTCAAAAAATTGAAGAGTACGACGAGCCATTATCGGAACGAAGAAATATCATTGTAATAGCAGACGAAGCCCACCGATCACAGTTTGCAGAAGAAAAAGTCACTGAAAAGGGTGAAATAAAAAAATCGTTAGGTTTGATACTTCGTGAAAGCCTGCCAAACGCAACCTACATAGGTTTCACCGGGACGCCTATATCGAGCAAAGACCGCAGCACCATTGAAGTTTTCGGAAATTATATTGATGTATACGATATGACGCAAGCAGTTGAAGACGGAGCGACGCGTCCCGTTTTTTATGAGAGCCGCGTCATCCATTTAAAACTGAATGATAACATTTTAAGACAAATTGACGCTGAATACGATAATATGGCTTTAAATGCCGATCCATATGCTATTGAAAAGAGTAAAAAGGATCTCGGGAAAATGGAAACGCTGCTCGGCGCGGAAGAGACGATAACAGCTCTATGCGAAGACATTATCAAGCATTATGAGGATAATCGGCAATTTGAACTGACAGGCAAAGCGATGGTTGTAGCCTATTCCCGTCCTATCGCTATATCTATATATAAAACGATGTTAAAATTGCGCCCGGAATGGGCGGATAAAATCGGCGCTGTGATGACTGAGGACAATAAAGACCCTGAAGAGTGGCGCAGTATTATTGGCAATAAACGCCGCCGGGACAAGTTGGCGAATATGTTTAAAGATGACAGTGGCCAAATGAAAATAGCCATTGTTGTTGATATGTGGCTGACAGGCTTTGATGTGCCTTCGCTAGCCACTATGTATGTCTACAAACCGATGGCCGGGCATAATCTGATGCAGGCAATCGCCCGCGTGAACCGAGTATACAAAAATAAAGAAGGCGGACTTGTCGTTGATTATGTCGGCATTGCATCTGCGTTGAAACAGGCGATGAACGACTATACCAATCGCGATAAAAACAATTATGGCGATACTGACATAGCTAAGACTGCATTCCCTAAGTTTGTGGAAAAATTGGAAGTATGCCGCGATATCATGCACGGATATGATTATTCAGCTTTTATGGATGATGACACCACCGACTTGGTACGTGCAAAAATTATCAGCGGTGGCGTCAATTTTTTGGCCGAAGTTAATCCGAAAAGCAACCGCGACAGTATTTCGCATAATTTACTAAGGGAAGCGATTGATCCTTATTATAGAGCCGCCGAATCACCAGGTCCATATTTGGTTGAGTATAAAAATGATGATAGTAATTTTAAAACGACATTCATCAAAGAAGCAATGCTGCTTCGACAAGCACTATCGCTATGCCGCTCGCTCCTGACCCCGCAGCAGCGTTTAGAATCAGCGTACTTTGAAGCAGTTAGGACGCTCCTGACCAGAATAACCGGCGAGGGAAAAACTATATCACTGAAAGAAATTAATGAACATATTAGCGAGTTATTAAAAGCCAGCATAAAAAGCGAAGGCGTGATCAACTTGTTTACCGATATAGATTCAGAGTTTTCATTATTCGACCCAAAATTCCTCAATGAAATCTTGAAAATGAAAGAACGTAACATTGCCGTTGAAATATTAAAAAAGCTATTGTCCGAACAGGTGTCGTTATATAAACGCACCAATCTTGTAAAATCCGAAAAATTTTCCGAGCGTCTGGCCAACTGTATGAAAGCATATATAAACGGACTAATTTCCAATGAAGAAGTAATCGCCGAATTGATGAAACTCGCTAATGAAATGACTAGTGCCCAAGCCGAAGGGGACGCTCTCGGTTTGTCCGATGAAGAATTAGCTTTTTACGACGCACTGACCAGACCGCATGCCGTAAAGGATTTTTATCAAAATGAACAACTAGTGGATATGACCCGAGAACTGACAGAGTTGTTACATAGGAGTCGTACAATCGACTGGCATAGGAAAGAGTCCGCTCGGGCAGACATGCGGCGCATGGTTAAGCGATTATTAAAAAAATATAAATACCCGCCGGAGGGCGTCGATGATGCAATAGCCACTGTCATGGGACAGTGCGAAATGTGGGCGGAGACCAACTAATTGGGTGAGGGTGATTGTTATGCGTGTATTCAAGGACGGGGGGCATAGGCTGTTTGAGAACGATCCGGAGACGGCGGGCGTCGTGTCGGGGATGCTGCTGGATTTGGAAAAGAACGGGATGGACGCGGTCAGGAAATACAGCCGACAGTTTGACGAGTGGGACCCGGCGGATTTTGAACTGTCGCAGGCGGAGATCGGGCGGGCCATTACAGCGCTGGACGCGCAGGTAGTTGAAGATACGGACTTTTGCCAGGGCAATGTGCGGCGCTTTGCGGAGGAGCAGCTAAAAACGCTGCTGCCGCTGGAGACGCGGATAAGGGAGGGCGTCGTGCTGGGGCACCGCCACATCCCAGTCGGCACTGTGGGGAGCTACATACCGGGCGGTCGCTATCCGATGTTCGGATCGGCGCAGATGAGTATAATACCCGCGAAGGTCGCGGGAGTCAGGAACATTTGGGCCTGTACGCCGCCCGTAGGTGGACGGGGCGGGGGCTCAGCAGGAGACGCTGCGGGGGACATAACAGACGCTGCCGCCGAGGGGAGCGGCTACTATCCGGCGACTATCAACGCGATGGCGAAAGCGGGCGCGGACCGTATATTCATTATCGGGGGCGTCCCGGCCCTCGCGCTCATGGCATTTGGCATGGGCGTCGTCGAGCCTGCCGACATCCTGTGCGGGGCGGGCAACAAATTTGTCGCGGAAGCCAAGCGGCAGTTGTACGGGCGCTGCGGCGTCGACCTGCTGGCGGGGCCTACCGAAATCCTGGTCATCGCGGACGACGACGCCGATCCCGCCATAGTGGCGTGCGACCTGCTCGGGCAGGCGGAGCACGACCCGAACAGCGGGGTATGCTTGATCTGCCTCAGCGAGGTTTTTGCGGCGGAGTGCGAAAGGCAGCTCCGGGCGCAATTGGAAGTGCTGCCGACCAGGCAGGTGGCGGAGCTTTCCTGGGGCGACAACGGCATAATAATGATAGCGGAGGGCGCAGACGAAGCCATAGCGCTCGCGGACGACTACGCGCCCGAGCATCTCGAGCTGCATGTCAGCGACGCCGACTATTATTTTGAACGTCTGAACAATTACGGTTCACTTTTCATTGGCGAGGAGACGACCGTCGCTTACGGAGACAAAGCCATCGGCACGAACCACATCCTCCCGACGAGCCGGGCGGCCCGATACACCGGCGGCCTGTGGGTGGGCAAGTTCTTAAAAACCGTGACATACCAACGCATGACCAGGCAGGCGAGCGTCGAGGTGGGCAAGGTCACGGAGCGGCAGTGCGCCGTCGAGCGGATGCTGGCGCACGGCTTGACCGCCGCCGCGAGGGTAGAGAAGTACACAGTAAAATAGACCCCGTTAATATTTATAGTTTGATATATAATTCGCAGGTAATGAGCGGACGACCGGGGCGGTCGTCCCTACGAAAAACAGCTACCCGCAGGCGCGATGAAGACATCGCGCCATGCAACGCATAGGCTACCCGCAGGTGCGATGAAGACATCGCGCCCTACAACGCATAGGCTACCCGTAGGGCTAGATGAAGACATCGCATCCTACAACGCATAGGCTACCCGCAGGCGCGATGAAGACATCGCGCCCTACAACACATAAGCTACCCGTAGGGGCGATTGTTAATCGCCCGTATGTTATATATAAAAACATATAGGATTTTTTAGGATTTTGGTAGACATGCAAACCGGGCGGTCGTCCCTACATGTAAATTTTTATTAACGGGCGAGCGGGGCGGGGGGATTATAGGTCAGATCGCCATAATGGAGCCGTTGTCTACCAGCTTGACTTCGAGCTGGATTTTAGCGTTGGCGTTGGGCGTTTTGCCCAATAGGTTGTTTATCAGGAACCAGCAAGCGTAGTCCACTATGGCCTCCATGTTGACGTCGACGGTCGTCAATGGGGGGAAAATGGAGTCGTAGCGGTCGCTCTTGTCGAAGCCGACGACGCTGACGTCCCCCGGCACGGAAATGCCCCGGCGCTCAAAGCTGCTGTAGCAGCCGTACGCCATGTCGTCGTTGAACGCGAACACCGCCGTTGGCCGATCCTCAGGCGCCATTGCCGCTATCCTCTCCGCCGCTTCGACGCCCGAGCTAAAAAGCCAGTTGCCTGTGAACAGGTACCTGTCCTCCAGCGTCATCCCACGCGACATGTAAAGGCTCTGAAAGCCGCTCATGCGCTCGATGCATGTTTGGTGGCTGCGCTTTCCCAGCAGCAGCGCGATTTTCCTGTGCCCGGCGTCGGTAAGCGACTTGGCCACCTGGTATGCACCGTTGTAGTTGTTGCTGACGATGCTCGTCATCAGCGGCGTGTAGTGGTTTACTGACAGGCAGGGCATGCCGAACTGCAGCGCCTCGCGGTGGAACGAACTTTGAATGTAGCTGTCGAATATGACCGCCGACGGCGACGCGTTGCGCAGGGCCTCCGAAAAAAGCCCGTTGCTGCCGAGCGTTTTATATATCAAGCTCAGCCCAAGCCCCGAAAGGCGCTTGTCAAAACTGTTGATAAGCTTGTAATGGAAGCTCTCCACATCGCCTTCGTTTAAATAGTCCTCCTGCGCCGCGAGCATCACGCTTTTGTTCAGTAACTGGCTGGCGTCGGACAGCGCCCCGTTGTGCATTACGGGCGACTGATAGACGAGCCTTGTCCCCGAGCCCTTGCGCCTTATTATGCGCCCCTCGTTCACAAAAATCTGCAACGCCTTGCGCACGGTGTTCCTCTCCGTGCCGAACCGTTCACACAACTCTTTTTCAGTAGGTAGGACGCCGTTTTTGTTATATGTGCCGTTGTTAATTTCAACCAATAAAATATCGTAAATCTGCTTGTATATGGGTAGCTTGTTCTTCCTGTCCAATGTCATTTATGGAATATCCTCCAGTTGTGTAACGATATGCTTGTTTATGATAACATACGCATATGTTTATGTCAATTTACAACGGTAAGCAGGGCATATCCTTGACAATACTGCATCGATGGGATAATATGTGCCTTGGCATATACACATTAGTTTGAACATATATTTTTATATGTATATCGAAATAATAAAAGGCAAGGTGCTAATCTATGAGACTTACTCAAAGCGTAGATGAGACAAAGCGCAACTTCATGAAATGGTGGCGCGGCGAGGACTTCGGGCGCCCCCTGTTCAACCTGACGTCGCGGCCGCCCAGGCCGCCCGGGGCGCCAAGGCCCGTGCGGAGGCGGACAGCCGGGCAGCCATTCCGCCTCGACGCGGCGCAGCGGTACGAAAATATCAAGCGTAACTTCGACGAGAGCACGCTATACGGCGACACGCTGCCGTTCACCGGCATCAGCATGGGCGTGGGCTGCATGGCGGCTTTCCTCGGCTGCGAGCCCGTGTTCGCGGATGACACGACGTGGATGAACCCCATCGTGGACGAATCGGTCGGCATATCGTCGCTGGGCCGGCTCACATACGACCCGGACAACTTCTGGTGGGCGGAGCACCTGCGCGAAACGGGGAAGCTAGCCAAATTGTGCCGCGACGAAGGCTTCATCGTGACGATACCGGACATACTGGAGAACTTCGATATCCTGGGCCTTTTATGCGGTTCGCAGAACATGTGCTACTACCTCATGGATGAACCGGAACTGGTTGCGGACTATATCAACCAGATCGACGATCTGTATTTTGAGTATTTCGACAGGCTGTACGATTTGATAAGAGACGAGGGCGGCGGCAACGGCAGCCTGTTCAATATCTGGTCGGAAAAAAGGACATTGAAAATACAGTGCGACGTAGCCGTGTTCTTGTCGCCGAAGCAGTTTGACGACCTGGTGATCCCGTCTTTCGAAAAACAGTTATCGCGCATAGACAACTCGCTGTACCATCTCGACGGGCCGGACGCGATCCGCTACCTGGACTCCATATTGACATTGAAAAACCTAAAGGCGCTGCAGTTCACGCCCGGGGACGGCAACCCGCCGCCCGAAAAGGAGATATGGTACCCGATATACGACAAGGTGAGGGCAGCCGGCAAGTCTATATGGGTGTACGCGACCGGCGACGACCCCATCGACGACAGCCGCAAGCTGATCGAGCGCTACGGCACGGCGGGGGTGTACCTGCTGTACAGGAACCAGGACGAGGAGTTTGCGAAGAGGCTGTCGGACGCCGCATACAACGGGTTTAGGTAGTAATCGAAGCAAAGACGCGGCGGGGGCAAGCACGGCAGCGCAGAGCGGGCTATGAAATGCAAATGGAATATTAAAATGGCGCGGCGGGGGCAATGCAAACCCCGCCGCGCCTCGTTATGCCTCGCTATGCCTCGTTATTTTATGGCTTTGCTCTACTTACTTGTTGGCCAGATACGCCTCGGTGTGAATGTCGAGGAACCTTTCAAGGCCCATCGCCCTTAGCTGGTTGACATAGCCGTCCCATTCCGCGTCGATGCCGCCCGAGGAAATCCACTTCGCGGTCGTGGTGCCCACAAACGTGCGGATATCGGTCCTCAGCGTGGCCAGCTCGGTCGTCTGCTCTATGGTGTAGAAGATCGGCGTCGGGAACAGAAGGTCAAAGTCAAGATACGGATCGTTCATCAGCGACGCCTGCAGCTTCAGGCCGTCGCCGTCGCCCTCGAAGAGCTCCAGCTTGATGCCCAGTTCCTGCCAGTTGAGCGGAAAGAACTTGGGGCCGAAGTCGCGCGGGCTATACCACCAGGAGCGGTAGTCGAGGTTCTCGTCACCGGACGGCGGCAGCACGACCATCGTGCCGTCGTCGCGCAGCTCCATGCAGTGGTCGTCAAACGGGCCCCAGAAATTCTGCACGCTGGCTTCGTATGTGTAGAACTGGTCGGCCCAGCGCGCCGCGATCTCCGGGTGCTCGCAGAAGATAGTTATCTCGAACTCGTTGCGGTTCATGTTGCCGGTCTGGATGGTGCTGTAGCGCTTGCCGTCCGCGCGGGCCGGGGGCAGGATGGTCTCGAACTGGTCGGCCCAGTTGGGGAATGTGGCGTTGAGCGTCCAGCCGAAGTTGAACCCGCTTATGCAAATTTCCTCGTTTTGCCTCTTGGCGTTTTCCAGTGTGGAATCCTGCGTGAAATACTCGTTGTCGATGAGCCCCTCGGAGAAGCACTTCGCCATCCACGCGATGCACTCGCGGAAGTCGTCTGAAATGCCCACAAAGGACGCCCTCTCGTTGACGACCTGCAGGCCGTCGCCGGAGTACGGGCCGCAGAACAGGGTGACAAACTGGCCGTTCATAAAGAACGCGTTGCCCGCCGAGCTCGTGTACGGTATTTCGTCCGCGATCCCGTTGCGGTTAGGGTCGCCGTTCTTAAACTCCTTCAGGACCTCGTACAGCTCGTCGATGGTCTGCGGAATTTCGAGGCCCAGCGTGTCCAGCCACTGCTTGTTTATATAGGGCTGGAACGAGCACTGCGGCCGGGCCGGCAGGCGCCTGGGCAGCGTGTAGATGTTGCCGTCCAGATACGTTATGACGTCCCGCAGGCCAGGCTCCACCTCAAAGGCGGCCATGAGGTTTGGCATATACTGCTCTATCAAATCGTTCAGCGGTATAAAATAATGCAGGTTCGGCAATATCTCGTTGTCGGACATGTTGTTCGCGCCGAAAATCACGCTGGGCAAGTCGCCGCTGGCGAACATGATGGCGCGCTTTTCCGGGAAGTCCGTGTTCCACATGGTGATCCAGCCGGGGATGACATTGGTTTCCGCCTGGAGCTTCTCAAAAAATATGTTGTACTGGTAATCGTCGCCCTGCGTCTGGTTGCGGACGTGCAGCATGTCGAGCGTGTAGGGCTCGTTTGTGATGGGCATGCCCGTGGGGTTGAAGAGCTCCCCGCCCCCGGATGGCGTGTCCTGCGCCGCAGCGGCCGTTGTGGCCGCCGCCGCTGCCGTAGTGGCTGCTGCGGCTGCTGTGGTCGTGGGGGCTTCATCCCCTTCGCTGTCTTCATCCGCGTCCGCGTCAGCGTCAGCGTCTGCGCCTGCTTCCGCCGCAGCGGCTGCGGTCGTGGCAGCAGCGGCCTGGGTCGCCGCCGCAGTGGTGGTGGCGGCGGGCGCGGAGCCGCCGCACGCGGCCAGCAGGCACGCCGCAATCATGGCAAGCGCCATTATCAAGCACGCCGCCGGTTTTTTGATACGTCTGATCATGTTTGTTGCTCCTTTCGTATTTAAATATTTTAAATATTATTCTTTTAGTGCGCCTATCATTACGCCCTGGTTGAAATATTTTTGCACGAACGGGTACATGCACATTATTGGGACGGTGGAGACCACGATGGCCGAGTATTTTAGCATATCCGCAATCTTGCGCGCGAGGCGCGCCGCCTCGTCGTACCCGGTATCGGTCGGGCCCTGCAGCACGATCAATATGGCGCGCAGCACAAGCTGCAGAGGGTACTTGCTTTCGTCTTTCAAATAAATCAATGCGTTGAAATACGCGTTCCAATGCCCCACCGCCGTCCACAGGCCCAGCACGGCGATGACCGCTTTGGATAGCGGCAGCGCCATCGTGAAGTAAAAGCGCAAATTGCCGCAGCCGTCGATCTGCGCCGCGTCCCACAGGCCGTCCGGGAGGCTGGTGGAAAAAAACGTGCGCGCCACGATGATATTATAAGTGGCGACGGAAAACGGCAGCACCATCACCCAAAACGTGTTGTACAGCCCGAACTGCTGTATGGTCAGGTACGTGGGGATAAGGCCCCCGTTAAAGAACATGGTGAAGATAAAGTAAAGGGTGATGATCCTCCTGCCGATCAGGTCGCGCCGCGAAAGGGCGTATGCCGCGGACAGGTTGACCGCGAGCCCGATGCCCGTCCCGGCGATCACGTACATGACGGTGTTGCGGTAAGCGACCCAGATGCTGCTGCGCTTGAACACTTCCTGATAACCCAGCAGCGTGAAATTGCTGGGCCAAAACCATACCCTGCCCATCGCGACGTCGTTGGGGTCGCTGACCGACGATATCAAAATGAACCACAGCGGGTAGGCGACCAAAATCAGTATTATACTGGCAATCGTATACAGGCCTATATTAAATGCCGTATCTGACTTTGAATAGTGAAGCCTCTTTTTCATATTATTGTTTATACTGTTTATACTATTTATATTTACACTCATATTCGGGCGCCACCTTCCGATATGATAATCGCGATCACCAGAGGCTGTTGTTGCTGACGTACTTGGATATCTGGTTGACCGTAACCAGCAGTATGAAGTTGATAACGTTATTGAACAGGTTGACTGCGGACGAAAAACTGTACTGCGCGTTAAGCAGCCCGATTTTATACACATAAGTGGAAATGATTTCGCTGAACAGCAGGTTCAGCGGGTTCTGCATCAAATAGACCTTCTCGAACCCCACGCTCATGATGTTGCCTGACCGCAGTATCAGCAGGGTCGCCATTGTGGGGAACAGCATCGGCACGTCGATATAGACCATCTTTTGGAACTTGGATGCGCCATCCACAGTGGCCGCCTCATAAAGCTGCGGATCGACGGCGGACAGCGCGGCCAGATAAATAATGCTGTCCCAGCCCGTGTTCTGCCACACGCCGGACCAGATGTAAATGTGCCTAAACCAATGCGGGACGCCCAGCGCGTTGACCGGCTCCACACCCATCAGCCGCGCCACATTGCCGACGATGCCGCTGGTCGGCGAGAGTATGATTATCATCATGCCAACCAATACCACGGTCGATATGAAATGCGGCAAATACGTCGCCACCTGGAAGACCTTGCGGAACTTCTGCACGCGCATCTGGTTGACGCACAGCGCCACTACGATGGGCAGCGGGAACGACACCCCTAAACCGTACAGGCTGATGAGGATGGTGTTGCTGATGGTGTTTTCGAACTGAAAGGAATTGAAGAACTGGCGGAAATATTTAAAGCCGGCCCAAGGGCTGCCCAGGATGCCAAAACGCGGCACATAGTCCTTGAACGCTATCAGGATGCCGTACATCGGCCTGTAGACGAACAGCGCCAACAGGGTCATGCCCGGTAGCAAAAGGAGGTACAGACCCCAGTTTTTCCGGATGCCCCGCCACAGCATAACAGTACGCGAGCGTGTCATACCATTATACGCCTCCCCTCTAATACTTTTCTATTCCTATCATTTCAGTGTGAGCCATTATCCCTATACAACTAATATACATATATCATCGTTAATATGGCAACCCGTTCTGACGCTGGATATTTTAATATAAATCTTGACAGATTATTTTGAAGCATATTTATTTAAAATCAATAGAATACTGATACGGGACGTAATTTTTTTTATTATTGAAACATACAAACCTGTGATTGTCAATATTTTTGCCGTCGCTGTCGTCACTGTCGTCGCTCGTGCTGTCGCTTGTATTTGTATAGTTACATATGATATAGTATGTACACTTTACATATGAAAGGGTAGGGCTGTGGCGCGGCGCCAATCATTAATCATAAATCTATCAGAGTTGTTATATGCGCGCAGCCGATAAAGGGCAAAATAAATGAAAAAAATATTCAGGATGGGCATAATTGGCTGCGGGAACATCGCGCATTGGCATATCCGGGGCATCATGGACAGCTCCGACCTGGAGGTAGGCGCGATTTGCGATATCCTCCCGGAAAAAATCGCACAGAAGCAGGCGCTGTGCGGGGTCGCCGGCGCTGACTGCTACAGCAACTATCGGCAGATGTTGGACTCCGGAAAAATAGACGCTGTGTCTATTTGCGTGCCCAACTACCTGCACCACGAAGTAGCGCTGGAGGTCATAAAGCGCGGGCTGCCCTACGCGGTGGAAAAGCCCGTTTGCGACAACGAAGCCCAGGTGGCGGAGTTGGTCGCAGAGACGGAAAAGAAGAGCCTGCCCAACATGGTGTGTTTTTCGTACCGCTTTAAGTCGGCAGCGCGCTACGCACGGGACTTGATCCTCAGCGGGCAGTTGGGGAAAATTTACCAGATTAACGGCGAATATTTCCAGGCATGGGGCCTGCCCGGTGCGGACGGCCGGCTCACCCCGTTGAACTGGCGCTTTACGAAAGAGCAGTCCATCACCGGGGCGCTCGGGGACTTGGGCAGCCATCTCATTGACCTTGTCCGCTTTATGACCGGGTTCGAATACACGAAAGTCACCGCAGACCTTGACACATTCATCCACAAGCGCCCCATGCCTGGCGGCGGCCCGGACGGGGATGTGACCGTGGACGACTATGTCAACATCATCGGGCAACTGGCCGGGCGGGGGCCGATCCAGGGGACAGGACCGGTCGCGGTAAACCTGTCCATCTCTAGGTACGCGTACGGACGCGGCAACTATCAGCGCGTGCAGGTCTACGGCGACAAGGGCGCGCTGTGCTACAACCTTGACGACAGTGAGTCGCTGGAGATAAATATCGGAAACGCGCCCATGAGGATGTCGCATATGTTCGTCACAGTCCCGGTCCCGGCGAAGTACAACACCACGCAGATGCAGTCGTTCGCGGACATACTAAACAAATGCGGCGACGGCCTGGCAGCCGACATACACGACGGGCTGATATCCCAGCGGGTGGTCGACAAAGCCTTCGTTGCGGCTGAAAGCGGTACAAGGCAGATAATATAATGGGTAATAGATGATAGGCAATATAATAAATGATATCGTAATTACACGATTTATTTAATGAATTGGGGGTTCATATAATATGGCAAACAAAACGCGCGTCGCCGTCGTCGGTGCAGGCTCGCGATCCAGGCAGGCCGCGCTTCCGGCGCTGTCCGTTATCGATGATGTAGAGATTGTCGGGCTGTGCGATATCAACGCTGAGCTGTGTGAAAAGACAGCTGACCGGTTCGGCATACCGGCCCGTTTCAGTAGCGGTTTCGCCGACTATCAGCGGATGGTGAAGGAGCTTGCGCCGGACGCCGTCGTTTCCATCGGCAACCCGCACGAGCTGTACGATTCCTGGCGCTGGCTGCTCGAGCAGCGCGTGCCGCTGGCCATCGAAAAGCCGCTCGGCCTGACGTTCCACCACACGCGGGCGCTCGTCCATCTGGCGGAGCAGGCGGGGCTGCCGACGCAGGTGCTGTTCCAGCGCCGCTATACCCCTGTCGCCGTCAAGGCGTACGACATGTGCAAGGAGCGCGGCGACATCGTCCACGCCGTATGCCGCTTTTACAAGTGCGACATGAAGCCCATGCTCGGCGCGCGTGACCACCTGCTTGACGACACGGTGCATTCGGTGGACACGATCCGCTGGCTGTGCGGCGGCGAGGTGGTCAATGTGGAGAGCCACTGCCGCCGGGTCGGTACGCCGGACGTCAACTTCATTTCGGCGACGCTGTATTTTGACAACGGTTCGACCGGGCATATCATCAATTCGTGGACCAGCGGAAAGCGCATATTTTCCGTTGAAATGCACGCTAAAGGCATATTCGCCGAGATCGAACACGAGATCGGCGGGTGCGTCTACGCCGACGGGTCGCTGGAGGGGCGGCGGCTAGAAGCGGTGGAAGAGGCCGGCAGCGACAGTTATTGCGTGTTTACAGGCGTGAAAGCGGCGATGGAGGACTTCGTCCGCTCGGTCAGGGGCGGCGGGGTGTCGCAGTGCAACTTCTCCGACGCCGCAAAAACCATGGACGTGGTATACCAAATCCAGGCGATGGATTTGTTGACGGGATTGTAAGTTTTACCGTGGGACTGTAGGGACGTGCGGGCGGGACGCCCGCGCACCCAGGGCGCGAAGCTGCAGGAAAGATGCTGAGTATGCGGGCGGGACGCCCGCCTACGTGAATGAAACTTTGGGGGTAATTATATGATACTTTCTAAAACTGCGATGGGTTTTGAGCGCGAACCATATTTTACGCCGTTCGGGTTTAAGGGCGGTTACTGCTACGAAAGCTGGCAGGTGGCGGTTTCGCTCGAGAACGAGCTAGGTGAAAAAGGCGTCGGTCAGAGCTGCCAGGGCGTCCTATGGTCGGACGCGCAGGTTTTCGCCGGCCACAGCGCGTCGGGCGGCAACAGCCTGATGCTGATGATCACAGATTTCGCCGTGCAGTGGCTAAAAGGCCGCGAGTTTGCCGACCCCATCCAAACAATGGAGGAACTCTACCCCCTGGCATATGAGTATGGCCAAACAATCACGGGGCTGAAAACCCTGCGCAAAACGTTCGCCCTCAACGCTCTGGTACCAGTGGACTTCGCCCTCTGGCGGCTGTACGCCGCCCACCACGGCATATCGTCGTTCGACGGCCTGATCCCAGCATTCGCCAAGCCCGCGTTAGCCGCCCGCCAGGAAAAGCTGGCGGCCATACCGCTCGTCACATACGCCCTCGACATGGACGCTGTCGGCAAGCTGGTGGAGGAGGGCGCCTTCTTCATGAAAATTAAGATAGGCAGCGACCCGGAGGGCGACAACGATCCGGACAAAATGCTGGCCTGGGACAAACAGAGGATAACGGACATCCATACAAAGCTCGCGGGGCTGACCACGCCCTACACGAAAAATGGGCGCATACCATATTATCTGGACGCGAACGGGCGCTACGATTCCAAGGACAGGATGATGCGCCTGCTGGACCATGCCGATTCCATCGGGGCGCTGGAACGCATAATCATATTTGAGGAGCCGTTCCCGGAGGACATGGAGCTGGACGTCTCCGACGTCCCGGTGCGGCTCGCCGCAGACGAGAGCGCGCACAGCTCCGACGACGTCCGCCGCCTGCTCGACATGGGCTATTCCGCATTGGCGCTAAAGCCCATCGCGAAAACGCTGAGCATGACATTCAAAATCCTCCGCGAGGCGCACGCCCGCAGTGCGCCATGCTTTTGCGCGGACCTCACCGTCGGCCCGCTGTCGATCGACTGGAACAAAAACGTCGCGGCGCGCCTTGCGCCGCTGCCGGGCATGACTGTGGGCGCTCTGGAGTCGAACGGCCACCAGTATTACGCGAACTGGGAGGCTATGAAGACCTACCACCCGATGGGCGGCGCAAGCTGGGCCGGGGCGCGGGGCGGCTTGTTCGTCCTGGGCGACGACTTTTACACCCACAGCGGCGGCGTCTTCGAGGATTTGCCGCACTATGAGCAAGTGACAAAGACGATGTGATTTCATGCATGTGTGGAGGGAGCAATGAGCGGTGGCGGCAATGGCAGGGACATCCGGTTCGGCATTGTAGGGTGCGGCATGATATCGCGATTTCATGCCGAAGCCATTAGGCGCACGCCCGGCGCGGCCATATCCGGATGCTACGACGCGTACCGCCCGGGCGCCGACGCGTTCGGGGAAGCCCTGGGCGTCCCCGTCTTCCCATCGTTGGAAGCCATCGCCTCGGACGGAGCGATAGACGCGCTGTCCATCTGCACCCCGAGCGGGCTGCACACCCCCCAGGCCATTGCGGCCATCCAAAGCGGCAAACATGTTGTGGTGGAAAAGCCCATGAGCCTGACTCTCGCTGAAGCGGACACGCTGATTGCGGCGGCGGACGAGTGCGGGGCAAAGGTCTGCGTCATCTCCCAGTTCCGCTTCTCGCCTGCCGTTCAGGAAGTCCGGCGGGCCATACAAGCGGGAGCGTTCGGCACACTGGCCATGGCGGAGCTGTCGATGAAGTATTACCGCTCCCATGAATATTACGCGCAGGCGGACTGGCGCGGCACATGGAAGATGGACGGGGGCGGCGCCCTGATGAACCAGGGCATTCACGGCGTCGACGTGTTCCGGTTCCTGCTGGGCCCGGTCAAGAGCATCAGCGCCGTCACCCGCACGCTCACGCGCAAGATTGAGACGGAAGACAGCGTTGTTGCAGCCCTTGAATTAGAAAGCGGCGCGCTGGCCACCATATCCGCCTCCACCAGCAGTTTTCCCGGCTACCCGCGCCGCCTGGAGATATGCGGCGATCGCGGCAGCGTGGTATTGGAGGAAGACAGCATAATAAAATGGGACTTACCATTCGAATGCCCCCTGCCCGTCGGAGAGCGTGCTAGCCAGGTGGCGTCGTCAGACCCCACCGCCATCAGCGTCGAAGGCCATCAAATGCAGTACGCCAACATGGTGGACGCCCTGCGCAACAGGGCGCCGCTCCTAGTGGACGCAAAACAAGGCAGGCAGCCACTGGAAATAATACTCGGCATATACGAATCGTCAAAAACCGGCAAAACTGTCCGGTTATAATGATTTATTGATTCAAATATGGTTTTATCTACACATCTTACCATATAACGGTATTAATACTATTATATTGCGGAAACGTAAATAAAATAGTGTCTACTATACATTTAATATACATATCTTAATGAAATTCTATGTTGCTTTAATATTGCTGTCCTCATACCGCTATACAGCCGAAACACTTAGTTTAGTTAGCTTTTCGGGGATTAGCTTGCACGGACGCCAGTTTATATGGCCCTGTTAACAGGTTCATTATAAACTTGAATTTGTATAGATATATATGATATAGTATGCGAACTAAGTAAAATGATGGTATAGCGATCTTGGCTATATGTGGCATATAAATACGGATGGGGCGGGCTCAAATCAATGTCTAATGGGACTGCAATAATCAATAGTTCCGCAGAGTTAAAGCGGAAGAAACGCAGGAAGCTGCTGGGCAGGATCAGGCGCTGCACCGGTCTTTATATGATGCTCGTCATACCGGTGGCATACGTCATACTGTTCAACTATGTGCCGATGTACGGCATATCCATCGCGTTTCAAAAGTTCAACCCGAGGATGGGCTTTTTCGGCAGCGAGTGGATCGGGCTGTACCACTTCAACAGGCTCTTCACATCGCCGACGCTGTTCCGGGTCATTTTTAACTCCATCGTCATCAACATATACGGGCTGCTCGCTGGCTTCCCGCTGCCAATACTGCTGGCCATCGGGCTCAACCACATGCTGTCGCTGAAAATCAAAAAGTCCATCCAATTCATCACGTTCGTGCCGCACTTCTTCTCCGTCGTCATACTGGTCGGCATCATCAACCAACTGCTCGGCACCAGGTTCGGGCTGGTCAACCAGTTCCTGACGGCAATCGGCGGCTCGTCCATCGACTTTTTGGGTCCGGCGGCGAACTACAGGCACCTGTTCGTCTGGAGCGGCATATGGCAGGGGCTGGGCTACAGCGCGGTGCTGTACATAGCGGCGCTGTCGAGCGTCGACCCGGAGATGCACGAGGCGGCCATCATCGACGGGGCGTCCATCTGGAAGCGCGTCATACACATCGACTTGCCGACCATCGCGCCAACGGTCGTGATAATGATGATATTCGCCATCGGCGGGCTGATGAGCGGCGTATCGCTCGAAAAGACGCTGCTGATGCAGAACGCGCTGAACCTGCCGGTGTCGGAGGTGCTGTCCTCATACGTCTACCGGATCGGCATCATGAGCGGCACGCCCGACTTTTCGTTCGGCACGGCCGTCGGGCTGTTCCAGACGATTGTGTCGCTTATGCTCATAACGCTGTCCAATTTTCTGGCCAGGCGCATATCGGGGTCGGGGCTGTTTTAATCGAACCAAGCGGATCCGGTGGATCAAGCGGATCAAGGTTTTATATGGGTTGTGCATGGGGGGGTCACATTGTCTACTAACAACGCTACACTCGTCATCGCGTCAAAGAAGCGCTCGGCGTTCGGGAAGCTTTCATTTTCCGACAAGGCGTTTCATGTCATCAACTATACGCTCACGATAACGTTCACGCTGATCGTGCTGTACCCGCTGCTATGGGCGCTCAGCGCGTCGTTCAGCTCCAGCGAGGCGATCATCCGGGGCAATGTGTGGCTCTGGCCCGTCAACCCCACCCTCGTCGCATACAAGGCGGCCTTTTCAAGGCCCGCGCTGATCACCGGGTTCTTCAACTCCGTGTTCTATACGGCGGGGAGCATCTGCGTGACGGTGCCGCTGATTCTCATAAGCGCCTACCCGATGTCGCGGCGCGATATGCCGGGCAGGTACATTTTCATCATTTTTTTTACCATCACGATGTTCTTCGGCGGCGGCATGATCCCCAACTACCTGCTGATACGCAGCCTGGGCATGATGAACACCCCGCTCGCCGTCATCGTCCCGTTCTCGTTCTCTTGCTATAACATGATCATCGCCCGCACGTATTTTCATTCCAACATCCCCGACGAACTGTTGGAAGCGGCGAAGATGGACGGCTGCGGCGACGTGTATTTCTTTTTGAGCGTTGTGGTCCCGCTCTCAAAGCCGCTCATCGCCGTCATGGTCCTGTTCTGCGCGGTGGGCAACTGGAACAGCTACATGAACAACCTTTTGTATTTCACGGACACTAAACTGTTCGGCTTGCAGATGGTGCTGCGCGAGCTGCTGTTCGCCCT
>WRLR01000011.1 GCA_009777515.1 Oscillospiraceae bacterium
CCGAGCCTGTGACGATGGCTGTCTTCCCCTTCAGCGGCGCATATACCGCATTCACCGCCGATGCCGATGTATTGTCCATCGCAATCCCCCCCTACACCAATGACATTATTTTCATGCATGAGGCGCTGCCTACGCGAGGCGCCCAATTGCATTTTCCACAGTTGCAGCGTCGGAGACATTGATCACCTCGACGCCCGCGTCTATCCTTGTAATGAACCCGGCCAGCGTCTTGCCTGGGCCTATCTCCACGAAACGATCCACGCCCTGTGCAATCATCTCCCTGACGCTCTGTTCCCACCTGACGGGGCTGGCGACCTGGCGCACCAGCAGCCCGACCGCTTCTGTGGAATCAATTGTATATTCGGCGGTTACATTGGAAACAACCGGGATTTTCATCGGATTTAACGGTATGCCCGCCAGCTCCGCCGCCAGTTTCTCCCCAGCCCCCCGCAGCAGGCTGCAGTGGAACGGCGCGCTGACCGCCAGCGGGACGGCGCGCCTCGCGCCCTGTTCCTTGCAAAGCGCGCACGCGGCCTCGACCGCTTTGACATGGCCCGATATGACGATCTGGCCCAGGCAGTTGTAGTTGGCCGGCTCGACGACCAGCGACGCGTCGCCGGCTCGCGCCGGAGCTTCGGCACAGCAGGCCTCCACCGCGCCGGCGTCCAGCCCCAATACTGCCGCCATGCCCCCAAGCCCCAGCGGCACCGCCTCCTGCATGAACCTGCCCCGCAGGCGTACAATCTTGATGGCGTCGGCGAACGCGAACGTCCCCGAGAGCACATGCGCCGCGTATTCGCCGATGCTCAGCCCGGCGGCGGCGTCCGGCCACAGCCCTGCGCCGGTGAGCGCAGCGCTGAGCGCCATACATGTGGCCAGCAGCGCAGGCTGTGTGTTTTCCGTAATTTTGAGCGCCTCTTCGTCCCCGCCGAACACGAGTCCGGACAGGTCGAACCCCAGCGCCGCGTCCGCTGCCTTGAATATGTCCGCAGCCGGGGTGAAGCTTTCGGCTGCGTCCTTGCCCATGCCGATATGCTGGGCGCCCTGCCCCGGATATATAAATGCCATTTTGCCCATAAATTATGCCCCTATATTATCCTCGCGCGAACCATCACATGCGCATTAACGCCGCGCCGTATGTCAGCCCGGCGCCGAACGCCACCAGCGCCACGTGATCCCCGTCCTTGACCATACCCGCCGCCTCGGCCTCGTGCAGCGAAACCAAAATCGACGCCGCCGACGTGTTCCCATACTTATGTATGTTGACAAACACCCTGTCCTCGGCAAGCCCGAGGCGCTTCGACGCGTTTTCTATGATCCGCAGATTGGCCTGGTGCGGCACCACGAGCCGGACGTCGCCCACGCCCAGGCCTGCGGCGGCGGCCACGCCCTCGACCGACGCGCTCATGGCGCGCGAGGCGAACTTCATGACCTTTCTGCCCTCCAGCCAGACGGTGGGCTTTTTCACGCCCCCCCTGCGCCCCAGATCCTCCTCGTTTATATGATACGCCGGGATTGTGATCATCGACGCGCCCTCGCCGTCGGAGCGGAGCATGGACGAGAGGAATCCGCGCCCCTGCCCGACGCGCCCAACCACGGCCGCGCCCGCCGCGTCGCCAAAAAGTATGCATGTCTTGCGGTCGTCCCAGTCCACCGCTCTTGTCAAAATTTCCGCGCCTATGACGAGGGCGTAGTCGCACGCCCCGCTCTCTATGTACGCCCTGGCCATGATAAGCGCGTAGAGCGAGCCGGAGCAGCCCGCGTTCAAATCGAACGCCGCGCAGGCCCGCGCGCCAATCGCGTGCTGTACGAGCGACGCTGCTGCGGGGGTGAAATAGTCGGGGGTCGCGGTGGCCACAATGACGAGGCCGACGTCGCCGCCGCTTATGCCAGCGTCCGCCAGCGCCAATTCGGCGGCCTTTTTAGCGATGCTTACGACAGTCTCGCCTTCCTCGACCACCCTGCGCTCGCGTATGCCCGTCCTCTGAACGATCCACTCGTCTGTGGTATCGACGAGCTTCTCTAAGTCGAAATTCGAGACGACCTTGTCCGGTATATACGCCCCCAGCCCAAGGACGCCGATACCGCCCCCTTTGTGCACCTGCACGCGCCCGGCCCCGCCGGCGCTATCGTTTGTCGTCATATTCTCATCCATGCTGCCATACCATATTATAATGCCCCCGCTTGCCCTTCCAGGCGCCGCGCCATACCATTTTTACGTCGCCACATGTTTATTTTTTTACTAAGCGGGCGCAGAATCCTTCCTGCCAAAGCACTCGCGTATTTCGTCGAGCGCCGACGAGTTTGTGAACGCGACCGCGCGGTCGATGGCATACATCACCGTTTTGGCGTTCGCGTTCCCATGTATCTTGAACACCGAACCGCCGACCCCCAGGATCGGCGTGCCGCCGTATTCCTCGTAGTCGAAGCGCTTGAACAGGGCTTTAATGTCGCCCTTCAGCACCGCTGCGGCTAATTTATTCTTCAGATTTTTTTTGAAAATGTCCATAATGCCGCCGAACACGAATGAACCAATGCTCTCGTAGCACTTTAGTATCAGGTTGCCGACGAACCCGTCGCAGACGGCGATGTCGCACTTGCCGTCGGTCAGGTCGCGCCCCTCGATGTTGCCGATAAAATTAATGCCGTCCAGCGCCATCAGCCGCCCGTAGGCCTCCTTGACGATGGCCGTGCCCTTGTTCTCCTCCGTGCCGACATTGAGCAGGCCGACCTTTGGCTCGTCGATGCCGAACATCGCCCGCATGTATATGGACCCGATTTGGGCGAACTGCTCATAGTTAATGGGCTTGCACGTCGTGTTCAGCCCTGCGTCGATCAGCATGGACACGCCGCGCATCGTCGGGACCATCGGCGCCAGCGCCGGCCTGTCGACGCCCTTGATCCTGCCCGTGATCAGCATCGCCCCCGTGAGCAGCGCCCCGGTGTTGCCGCAGGACAGGAACGCGTCCGTCTTCTTGTCCTTTAGCAGGCCGAGCCCCAGCGCGACCGGCGAGTCCTTTTTTTCCTTGATCGCCTTCGTCGGCACCTCGTCGCCGCCGATGGACTGGGTCGCGTTTATAACCCCGATCCTGTCGCCGGCGTAGCCATATGCGTCCAGCGACTGGCGGATCGCGGCCTGATCGCCGATAAGCTGCAGGTTAAAGCCACCGCGCCGCTCGAGCGCCAGCAGGCACCCGTTTACGATTGCGGCGGGCGCGTTGTCTCCGCCCATCGCGTCCACTGATATATTCATCGCGTCAACCATCTGTCATCACAGCGCCGCTCGATGCGCCCGCACTTTCCGCGCCCGGCAGCGATGCGCCCCCAAACGATACTAATATGAACTTGCCCCGGAACACCTCTGTCCTTTTCACGTATATCTTCACCCAGACAAAATAGCGCTTTTCGCCGATCGTCTTTACGTCGCGCAGCTCGCAGCGCGCTATCAGCCTGCTCCCGGCATAGACGGGGATCGAGTACTTTACATTGGCGACCCCGACCAGGGCCGTGTCCTCGTTGATGACCGCGATGGCGAGCGTCTCGGCGAGGGCGTAAATGAAATGGCCCCGCACTATGCCGGTCTTCTCGAACGTCATGCTATCGTCGGCCTCCAGTATGGACACCCCGATATTGTTGAGGTCGAGCTCGACTATCTGCCCGATGATCTCGCCGCTGTCCAGCGAGCGGACCTTGCCCCCGGCCTTTGCGGCCAGCTTGCGGATCCGCTCGCGCAGCTCCGGTATGGAGAGCTCCGCGCGGTCGAGCCGCACTGTGGGGACGCTGACGCTCAGCGCCTCGGCAATTTCCTCGTCTGTCTGAAACGGGTCCTTGCCGATCATTTCCAAAAATATCTCGCGCCGCTTGTCCTTGAGCAACTGCCTTTTGCCCATCGCCGACCCAGCCTTCCGCCCTGATTGGCCATTATTTGTGCACTTATTTTATGACCAAGTCATAAATTGTTTATAAGTATAAACGACCATCCAA
The DNA here is from genome assembly GCA_009777515.1 of Oscillospiraceae bacterium. Lineage (GTDB taxonomy): Bacteria > Bacillota > Clostridia > WRLR01 > WRLR01 > WRLR01. Next base: position 3,985 of record WRLR01000011.1, read on the forward strand.
TAAAAATCAACCCCAAATTTATGAACAAATTTAAAAATAGTGCGCAGGTCCGCCCAGCGCTTCCCGCAGGAACTTTACAGAGGCCGCCGCTTCCCGGTCCAGCGCCGCCTCGCTCGAATCGGCAACCAGGTCCCGCCACACCTTGATGTCGCTGCCCACCTGCCCGCCCGGCATGACGAACGGTTCCATCACAATGGTCCCGTCGTAGCCAATCTCGCGCAGCGCCTGCCCGATTTCACGCCAGTCAAAACGCCCGCCGTCCCTCGGTGGGCGGCGGTTCGCCTCCCCCGCGTGGATATGGCCCAGGTAGCTGCCTGCGGTCTTAATCGCGTCGGTCATGCTGTCCTCCTCGATGTTCATGTGGAAGGTGTCGAGCATGACTTTTACGTTCGGCTCGCCCACATCCTTGACATAGGCGACGGCTTCCTCCGCTGTGTTCATGATATAGCCCTCGAAACGGTTGAGCACTTCCATCCCAAGGGTGACGCCGTGCTCCCTGGCCATTGCAGCAAGCCTCCTCATGCCAAGGACGCTGCGCTCCCAGTCCGCCTCTTTGTCTATTTTCTTTGAATAGTCGACAGGCCAGTACGAATAGAGCGCCCCCGCCACAAACGGGATGTGCAGCCACTCCAGCGCGGACAGCGTCACCCTCCAGAACTCAAACGCGTTTTCCACGACCTTGGGATCGGTAGAGGTTATGTCCTCGTCCGGCTTCGGCCCGTAGTTGCCGCTCAGCATGATGCCGCTGTCGACCGCAGCGCTGTACAGATCGCCGACTTGGCCCATCGTCATGTCCTTCATGCCGGCGCACGAGATCTCCAATATGTCAAACCCCAGCTCAGCCACTTTTGCGGGATAGCGCACGTAGTCCCCGCCCCACTGTTTTTCCCAATAAGCGTAATAAATGCCGTATTTCATATGCGATCCCCTTTCAATTTTTTAGCTATGTAGCCGCACAGCGCAGCCAGCGCCGTCGCCAGCGGCAGCAGCCCGTGCGCCCCGAACAGCCCGCCCCACAGTCCGTAGAGCTTCAGCCTCTTGATGTAGCGGCCGGCAAACGAGCGGAACACGCGTTCGATGCTGCCCGTATCCATGGCGTTGATCTGTTTTTCGGCGACGGCGCGCAAGTCGACAGCTCTTAGGATGTCGTCCATCCCATTGGCCAGCGCGCCCGCCCCGGCGTCGGCGAGCGCCGCCGATGCGCCGCGAGCGAGTCCGCCGTGCCAAACGGAACCGAAACGCCCTGCAGCGCGTTCAATAAAGCCGGCTGCAGCATGGGCGATATCCGGCTCGTTGTCGCCCCCCGCAATGGCTTTGATTGTACCCGCGAACAGCCGCCGTAGCGCGTCGCGCTCGCGTTCAAGCCCCTGCGCCAGGACGTCCACCCAAAATGGCGCGCCCCTATTAAAGAGTGCGCTTCCATCAGGGAGCGTGCTTTCGTCAGATAGTGCGCTTCCGCCAGGAAGTGTTGTCTCATCAGAAGGCGCCTCGCCGCCAGGGAGCGTCGCGCCGCGCAGCGCCTCCTCCAGTACTGCCAAGTCGCCACGCCTGACGCCCCCGAACAGGTCCGCCACGCTCATGTTTTTGCATGCAGCGGCGATTATCGCGTTGCAATAGGAAGCAGTCGCGCGCGCGAGATCGTCCGCTTCGATGCGCGCGCCCTCTGTGAGCGTATCGCTCGCCGCTCGAACCAGCGCCTCTGCGCGCGCCGCAAACTTGCGCGCCCCGTCCCTGACGCCCATATTGCCGCCTTCGTCCAGCCCGCTGCTCTCGTCTAGCTCGCCGCCCTCGTCCAGCCCGCTGCTCTCGTCTAGCTCGCCGCCTTCGTCAAACCCGCCGCTCTCGTCTGTATATCCTATGCCAAACAGCGCGGCGGCTTCCAAGAATGTGGTTCCCCCAACGACCTCGGCCAAGGGGCCCGCTATTACGTCCGCAGCGGCGGTGGCGACGCGTTCGTCCTGTATTGTATCACATAAAACGTCCGCCAGCGCCCGCGTATCTATAATCAGATAGCGCCCAGAAAAGGCCGGGTTCGACATTATATTGAACAACTGCCTGAGCAGTCGGCCCAGCGCCGCGTCTATCTCCACGGAATGCCGATCGACAAACGCAGGCAGTTGCACGGAAAAAAAGTTTTCAGCCGCGCCTTTTATGAACGCGTCGCTGTCGGTCACGCGTATCGCGAACGACGAAATCGGGCCCGTCACGCCCCTTACGCTTGCCGCAAAGCGCTCCGAGGCGCCCCCGCTTTGGGCAATCAGCGATGCAATTGCCTTCTTGCGGATGAACGAGCAGATCGATGGCGCGGCTCCCCTGCACACCTTTACAATATGTAAAATTATCGCTTGCGCGGCTCCCGGTTTGCCAAGTATGTACTTAATCGGGGTGGACGCCGTTCCCTGTTGAATCGAACGGTATATAGCATTGCGCAGCCCATCATATGAGGAGATAACGGGCTTATCGGCATTTTTCTGGAAGAATTCTTCGTATGCGAAAATTATCGCCTGTCTCAGCAAGCTGCGCAGCTCGATCGGATCGATATCATACAACCGGTCGCGCAACGCATTTTCAAGCGGGCAGGTATGTCCATTTTGCCCACCCTGCCTGTCCTGCCCTCCCTGCCCACTCTGTCTATTTTGCCTACCCTGCCCGCTCTGTCTATCCTGCCCATTTTGCCCATTCTGCCTGTCCTGACTGTCCTGCCTGCCGTTTGCGCCCGCCAACAGGTCCCCTACGTTGATTTCGGCTTTCAGCGCAGCTTCCAAAATAATATAAATCCAGTCGCCTCGCGGGCCGCCATAACCTTCCATGGCGCGAAGCATACCGTCTGTTATTTGCCCGGACATCCGCTCCGCCCGATCCTCAGCCAACGATTTTAGCCACGGCGCCAGCCGTTTGCCTGCATTTAGAGCGGATGGCAGGGATCCGTATTCTTTAACCGCTACCGGGACGGCGCGGTATATTTGCGTGGCCAGCACATCGGTCAGGCGCAGCGCGGACTGGCTTGCCGCCCCGTCGTCCGGACGCCCGCCCACGCCCTTGGCTCCCGACGACAGCGAGGCCAAAAACTTACCTACCGCGCCCGCAAACCGCGTTTTGTTGCGGCTGATCACGCTCTGCAGCGTAAAACCGGGCAGACGCAGCTCCCGCCTCGGCCTGAACAGGAGCTCCAGCGCCACTATGTTGGTGGTCCAGCCAATCAACGCAAAAAGTGCGATTTTCAGCAGGAAAGACGCAATCGCCAACAACGCCCCGATTGGCGGGCCCCCTGCCATGCTATCGACTGCGACGCCGATCGCTCCGCCGACCGCCGCCCCGCCAGCCGCTCCCCCGCCCCCAAACAGGCTCTCGGGAACCAGTATGACGCCCGCAGATAATGCCCCGATGGCCGCGCCCATGATTGCGCCGAGTGCGGCTATGTGTTTTAACTGGCCAAAAAACGCCCTTGCCAGCGAGGAAAGCTCGCCGTCACCATAACTGTCCAGCTTGCGCCTGATGGTTTCGTTCACCTTATCGCGAATCGTCGCCTCGAACCTGTCCGCCAACGAGTCGAACAGCGATGTAAACGCTCCTCCGGCCTTTAAGGTCGGGCTTATGGAATCAATCCGCTCCCTGGTGGCACGCGCTGCCCGGTTCATGTCTATTTTGCCCAATGCGTCTTTAATTTTTTCATGCACGCGACCCGAAAGCATGGCAACTGTTTTCTTAGCCGCATGCGCGCCCGCTCCTGTCTCCCCAATGCCCGGAGAAACCAGGCGCCCGCCCAAATGTCCCAATATACTACCCATATGCCTGGACAGAAAGGCGCCGGCAGTTCGCCCCGCAGCATGCCCCGCTGTATGTCCTACAGTCTGTTCCGCAGCATACCCTACAGTATGCCCCACAGTATGCCCCGCAGCATGCCCCGCTGTATGCCCCGCAGCATGCCCCGCTGTATGCCCCGATGCATTCCTTGCAGCATGCCCCGCAATATGCCCCGTCAGCAGCGAATCCAGTGTTCTCTCGCCCAACGCGTCGACCCATTCCGAGAACGCGGCTTTTGCTTTGGCCCGCACGGACCCGTCCGCAGAGAGCGCCCGCCGTATGGCGGCGGCTGCGACTCCGGAAACGGCTGCCGCTGCGTCGGAGCGACCACCCTCGTCGAGCGCGTCGATTGCCTCCGAGGGCGATATGCCGAGCAGCGCGCCGGGGAGCAGCCCGACCCCGTGGACGGCGGCTGCCCTAATGCCTACATTTATGGCGTCGCTATTTTTGATCCCCAACTTCGATATGTCGCGCCCCAACAACTGCGACAGCATGTCCCCCGCCGCGTGCCTCTCGGAAAGCCTGGCGCACCAGGACGTCGCGAACGCGGCCATGCGATCGTACAGCCTGTGCTTGTCCGCCATGCCCGAGAACATCGCCCTCCTCGCGTACGCCGCTATGCCCGGGCGGCTGCTCTCAAACTCCGTAAGGCTGTGCTCGATGGACGTCTCCATCATCGCGACAAGCTCGTCTCGGTTCGCATCCAGTATCTCCCGCAAAGACCCGGTCGCCAGGGCGTATACCCCCGTAAGCGCCGCGTCTAGCCCATGCGCGTCGGAGCTTATTAAGCCGCCCAGCCGCGTTCCGGACAGCGCCTCGCTCGCGAGTAGCGCCCCCATCACGTCCGGTGCATTATCTGCGTCGCTGCCGCCGCTTGCGCCGCTGCCGCCGCTGCCACCGCTCGCGCCGCCCGTGCCGCTGTCACCGCTCGCATCAATTCCACCGAATGCGCTTCCTAAGCTGTTTGCGCCGCCCGCGCCGCTGTCGCCGTTTGTGCGCATTTTGAAAAACGCGTCCCATTTTGAAATATCCGTGAGGTCCAACAAGTCGGCGAACGTCTTACCGCTGACCGCGCCGGAAAAGCGCTCGAGCGTCCTATAATCTATCAAAAGATAGGCCGCTTCGCTCGCGAAAGCGTCCGTCTCCTGCGCCAGCTCCACGCTCAGTGTCACTGCGACGTCGGAAAATGCGTAATTGAGTTTGTCTTTTATGTCCGTAAAATAGCGTTCGCCCAATATCTGCTTGATGCGCACGCCCCCGAGCGAAGAGATGAACGCCTCGTATGCGGTGGCAAATTCGTCGGATTCCAATATCGAGCCTATCAGCCGCCCGGCGATGCCCTCCGCTTCGCGCGATGCGCACACATGCCGGATCAGGCCCTCCCAGAGCGGCCCGCAGTCGTCCGACATGGTGTCGCACAGCGATCCCGCCAGCCAGTCCGCAATGTCATCTGCAGCATTGCCCGAGCCACCTATACTGTCCGCGTAGCCCGCGCTACCAGCGCTACTCGCGCCGACCGCGTCGACAGTTCCATCCGCACCGACCGCGCCTCCCGCACTACCCGAGCCTCCTTTGTTTTCCAAATCGTCAATGGCCTCCACCATCGACGCATATTGCCCCGCGAACGTCAAAACGCGGCCCGCCGCGTCCATGAGGACGCGCGAAGCCGCGCCGGCAAATGCTTCCGTTCCTATTTGTTCCCGCAGCACTTCCGGGCGTATAAGCTCCTCGTTGACGAGGTCCACGACGCCCTGCGTAAACTGCTTGCGGGTTTTCGGTATGACGCCCCCAATCCCGAGCGGCCCTACCCGAAACTCCTGAAATATCATCCGGAGCGCCATTTCATTGGTTATATAACCTGTCCAAGCGCCCACTAAAATACCTGGCAGCAGCCCGCCCGTCTCCAGCCGCAGGAGCCACGCGAATGCCTCTTGCAAAAATTGCGCGAAGCCGCCGCCCAAAAGCCCGGCAAAATATGTTGATAGCGCGCCGAACCACTCGATCACACTGCCCGCCCCTCATTATGGCGTTTCTTTACACGGCGCGCCTCAAAATATTCTCCAAATCGCCGTCTATGCGCCCGACCGCCGAAACCGCAAGCCCCCCGATATCAAAAACCCTGCCCATGACCTCATAGACTTTGTCAAGCGTGACCGCCTCCACTTTCGCTACGATTTTCTCCGGTGGGTTGATATAGCCGAGAAGCAGCTCCGATTTGCCCAAAGAACTCATTCTGGCGTTCGGGCTTTCTAGCCCCATGATGAAACTGCCCTTGAACTGGTCCTTGGATCGCTCTAACAGCTCGCCAGTCATACCCGCCTGCGTAAACGCCTTCAGTTCGTCGAGGATCATGTTGAACACGACCCCTGCGCGCCCCGGCTGCATGCCGGCATAAACTATAAAAAGCCCGGCGCCCCTGTACGCGCTGATAAACGAGTATATGGAGTATACGAGCCCCAGCTCCTCGCGGATTTTCTGGAACAGCACGGAGCTCATGCCGCCGCCGAATATATAGTTTGCCAGATGCAGCGCGTATATGTCGTCGTCGCCCAGTTCAATCCCGTTAAAGCCCGCGCACAAATGGATTTGCTCTGTATCTTTTTGCCGTAGCGTCGTATTCGCCCTGTACTCGACGCGGCCTTGTGAACCGCCATGTGCCGCGCCTGCCTCCGCGCCATGTGCCGTGCCTACTTCCGCGCCACGCGCCCTTGCCAAGCCGCCGCCCTCCCGGACACCGGCGGCGGATATGCCGCCAAACGATTTTTCCAACAGCGCCAAAAGCTCCGCCTCCTCGAAACAGCCTGCGACGGATATGACGATGTTTTCGGGGACATACTTGGCCTGCATATAGCCCCTCAATGCGCCGCTGTCTATCCTCGCAATCGTTTCGGGGACGCCGAGGATCGGGCGACCCAGCGGGCTGCCCTTCCACACGCCCTCCACAAGCAGATCATGAACCAGCTCGTCCGGCGAGTCCTCGTACATATTTATTTCTTCGAGTATGACATTGCGCTCAAGATCGACGTCCGACCCCGCAAGCTTGGGGTTCATAATGATATCAGAGAGGATGTCGACCGCGACGCCCAGGTGCGTGTCCAGCGTTTTCGTGTAAAAGCACGTGCAGTCCTTGGCTGTAAACGCGTCTATGTGGCCGCCGATGAACTCTATTTCCTCGGCGATGCTCCGCGCGGTTCGCCTGTGGGTGCCTTTGAACGCCATGTGTTCGATAAAATGCGAAATGCCGGACAGCGCCGCGTCCTCATTGCGCGATCCTGCGGCCACCCAGACCCCGACAACGACCGAGCGGATCGACTCCACATGCTCGCACACGACCCTGATCCCATTTGGGAGTAAAAATTTGTTGTATTCGCGCCGCATCAGTCAAGCACTTTGGCGAGGTTGATTCTGCCTTGTTTGTCGATTTCCAGTACCTTGACCTGCATGGCGTCGCCGACGGCGCAGACGTCCTCGACTTTGTTGATGCGCTTCTTCGCCAGCTTGGATATGTGGACGAGGCCCTCCTTGCCGGGGAGGAACTCCACAAACGCCCCGAATGTCATCAGGCGCGTGACCGTACCGTCGAACACGTCCCCGGGGTTCGGGTTCTTGACGATGCCCTCGATGATCCTGATGGCGCGCTGCCCCGCTTCCAAATCGGTAGTCGCCACATATACCCTGCCGTCGTCCTCCACGTCGATCTTCGTGCCCGTCTCCGCGATAATCCTGTTGATGACCTTGCCGCCGCTGCCGATGACGTCGCGAATCTTCTCCGGGTCGATCGTCGTCGTGAGTATCTTCGGCGCGTATACGGACAGCTCCTCCCTGGGAGCGGGCAGCGTCGCGAGGATGACCTCGTCGATTATTTTGATCCTGCCCTTGCGCGTCATCTCGAACGCGTCCCGGATTATGTCGAAAGACAGGCCGGGCACTTTTATATCCATTTGGATGGCCGTTATGCCTTCTTTCGTGCCGGCCACCTTGAAGTCCATGTCACCGAAGAAGTCCTCGATGCCCTGGATGTCCATGAACACCATGTAGTCCTCCGCCGCGCCGCCGCCCGAGCCGCTGCCGCCCGTGCCACCGCCCGCGCCGCCGATGCTGCCCTCGCCTTCGCCGCCGCCGACTATCAGCCCCGCAGAGATGCCCGCCACCGGCGACTTGATCGGCACGCCGCCGTCCATCAGCGCCAGCGTGCTCGCGCACACGCTGCCCTGCGACGTCGAGCCGTTCGACATCAGCACCTCGGAGACCAGCCTGATCGCATACGGGAACGCCTCGTCGTCCGGTATGACCGGCTCCAGCGCGCGCTCCGCAAGGGCGCCGTGGCCGATTTCGCGCCGCCCCGGGCCGCGCGGGGGCCGCGCCTCGCCCACACTGTACGACGGGAAGTTGTAGTGGTGCATATAGCGCTTCGACTCCTCAAGATCGACGCCGTCCAGGCGCTGCACCTCGGACATCGGCGCTATGGTCAGCGTCGTGAGCACTTGAGTTTGCCCTCGGGAAAACAGCGCCGAGCCGTGCACGCGCGGCAGCAGGCCGACCTCGGCGTGCAGCTCGCGTATGTCGTCCAGCCCGCGCCCGTCCACCCTTCTGCGCTCTTTGATCAGATACTCGCGGACGACCTTTTTCTCCAACTGGTATATAGCGTCTTTTATGACGGACGGGGCGATCTCGCCCTCCCCGTATTTCTCAACAATCCGCACAGCGACATCTTCCGTAAGCTTGGCGATGGCCTCGTCCCTGTCCTGCTTCTCCGTCGCGAGGACGGCGAGCCTCATTTGGTCGTACGCGGCCGCCTTCACCTCGACGAACAACTCCGCCGGCACCTCCACTGGGACATATTGCTGCTTCGGCTTGCCGACGTCGGCGACGATCCGGTTTATGAAGCCGACCATCTTCTGGATCTCCGCGTGCCCCTTTATTATGGCGTCCAACATGACCTCGTCCGGCACTTCGTCCGCGCCCGCCTCGATCATCATTATTTTATCGGCTGTCCCGGCCAGCGTCACGCTCATGGCGCTCGCGTCGCGCTGCTCCTGGTTGGGGTTCAGTATGACCTCCCCATCGACAAGGCCCAGGACGACCCCCCCGATGGGGCCGTTGAACGGTATGGACGAAATGCTGACGGCGATCGACGAGCCGATCATCGCGGCGATTTCCGGCGAATTGTCCTGCTCGACCGACAGCACCGTATTTATGACGGCGACGTCCTTGCGCAGATCGCTCGGGAACAGCGGCCGCATGGGCCTGTCAATGTTTCTGGCGGTGAGTATGGCCTTCTCCGTGGGCCTGCCCTCCCGTTTTATGAACCCGCCCGGTATCTTGCCGACGGAATATAGTTTTTCTTCATAGTCGACGCTCAGCGGGAAATAGTCGATGCCGTCCCTTTGCGACTCCGCCATCGTCGCGACCGACAAAATCACGGTGTCGCCATAGCGTATCAAAACGGAACCGCCCGACAGCAGCGCCAACTGGCCCACCTCCGCCGTCAGCTCCCTGCCCGCAAATTCAATGCTGTATGTACTTTTTGCCATGTAAACTGTATCCTCTCGATAGTTTATTCCATTAATGAAAAAGGGCGGTCCGCCCGCCCTTATATCAAATAATTTCGAAATTAATAACGCAGATTAAGTTTTCCGATAAGCACCCTGTAGCGCTCTATGTCGACCCTCATTAGGTAGTTGAGGAGGCCGCGGCGCTGGCCGACCATTTTCAACAAGCCGCGGCGTGAATGGTGGTCTTTTTTGTGGGTCTTCAAGTGCTCGTTCAAATGGTTGATGCGTTCCGTCAATATCGCGACCTGCACTTCGGGCGAGCCGGTGTCGCCGTCGCGCAGCTTGTATTGATCGATGATGCCCGCCTTTTTTTCTTTTTGCATAGCAATTGACCTCCAGATATTTTGTTGGGATCCGGTGCACCATATGCCGGGTAACAGGACGGAGACCCCTGTAACCAAGCGTACGGTAATTTGGTTTATTTTATCACATAGGTTTGGTTGTGTAAAGGCAGCGGGACGCGGAGACGCGGACGAACACTGTTCGTCCCTACGGGCCGCAACCAATGGTAGGACGGTGCAAATACCGTCATTGCGGCCGCGCAACGCGCTTCGATCCGCAATCCCATGCGGTTTAGCTCTTATGCCTCGATCGGTTTTTCGACATCGCGGATCGCCCATTTTTTCAGCTCCAGCTGCGTGCGCTCCACGCCGGACTCCACCGTGATGACGTCGTCTTTTATATTTACGACCTTGCCCACTATGCCGCTGTGCGTCGTGACCCTGTGCCCGACCTGCAGCGAGTTCATCAGCTCCTTCGCTTTTTTATCCTTGCGCTTTTGCGGAAGGAAAATCAACAGATACATGACTACGCCAAAGAACAGCAGGTAGCCGACTATGGGCATGAACCCGCCCATCGCGCCCTCGGCCCCTTCTACGGCCTCGGCCCGCGCAACTGTGGCGAACGCCGTAAACGGCATCATGGATATGGCAGCCTTAAATAGCAATTTCTTCATTTTATCCCCCTAAAAATGTTGTGAACCCACATGTCAGCGGCGCTCACCATGCCCTGCGCGGCTGTGTGCCGTCGCGGGCGCCGCCGAAACTGTCGTAGAAGCCGTCGCGCAGCATGGGAAATTCGTCATTAATTATAGCCTGTCTAATCCTTTTCATCAAGTCCAGCAGATAATGCAAATTGTGGATGGTCGTGAGGCGTATGCCAAGCACCTCACCGGCCTTTATGAGGTGCCTGATATACGCCCGCGAATAGTTGGCGCAGGCATAGCATCCGCAATCCTCGTCGATAGGGCCGTAGTCGCGCGCGTATGCCAGGTCGCGCACGATCAGCCGCCCCCCGGACGTCATGACGGTGCCGTTGCGCGCCATCCTCGTGGGGAGCACGCAGCCGAACATGTCTATGCCGCGCAGCACGCCCTCGAATATGTAGTCCGGGCTGCCGACGCCCATCAGATAGCGCGGCTTGTCGGCCGGCAGCTCCGGGCATGTGCACTCCAGCATTTGAGCCATCTCGCCCGCGCTTTCGCCGACGCTGAGGCCCCCTATGGCGTAGCCGGGGAAGCCAATCGCCGTCATCTGCCCGGCGCTCCTTTTGCGCAGGTCAGCATACACCCCGCCCTGCACGATGCCGAACAGCCCGCTGCGCGAAGCGTGACCGGAGCCCATGTGCCGCTCGTGGCAGCGCCTGGCCCAGCGCGCGGTGCGCTCCACGGACGCCGCGACATACTCGTACGGCGCGGGCAGTTGCACGCATTCGTCAAACGCCATGATAATGTCGGCGCCCAGCGCGTGCTGGATGTCCATCGCCCGCTCCGGCGTGATGTTTTGGGGCGAGCCGTCGATATGTGAGCGGAACGCAACGCCGTCTTCCGATATGCCCCGAATACTTTTGAGGCTGAACACCTGGAACCCGCCGCTGTCAGTCAGTATCGGGCGATCCCAGTGCATGAAGCGGTGCAGCCCGCCGGCGCCGCGCACCACGTCCTCGCCCGGGCGCAGCGAAAGGTGGTACGTGTTGGCCAGCACGATTTGCGCCCCGGCGGCGCACAGCTCCTCCGGGGAAACGCATTTGACCGTCGCCTGCGTGCCGACGGGCATGAACGCGGGCGTGTCGAAGCTGCCGTGCGGCGTGTGCACGCGCCCCAGGCGCGCCCCGCTGCGCGCGCATGTCTTGATCAGTTCAAACGTCACGGCGTCGTTGCCGTTGCCGCTGCCGTTGCCGCCGCTACCGCTGCCGTTGCCGCCGTTGCCGCCGTTGCCGCTGCCGTTGCCGCTGCCGCTATTGTTGCCGCTGCCGTTGCCACTGCTGTTGTCACTGCCGCTGCCATTACCATCGCCGCCACTGTTGCCGTTTATTTTGTCGTCTTCCATGTGTTTATTATATCCTAAATTATAATTTAAACATATTGACAACTATATCGGGTCCCGTTATAATATATAACGGTTGACGATATATCGTCTAATGATATAACGGGGGGCGGTACTTTATTGTGGAAAATATAGCGCTGACCGAGGCCGTATATTATGTCCTTTTGTCGCTTCACACGCCGCTGCATGGCTACGGGATCATGCAAAAGGTCGAGCACATGTCCAACGGGCGCGTCCGGCTGGCCGCCGGCACGCTGTACGGAGCCATTGGCAGCATGGTCGAAAAGGGCTGGATAGCTGCGATCCCGGGCGGGGCGAACAGCCGCAAAAAAGAGTATGTCATCACGGAGAGCGGCAGGGCCGTCGTCAGGAACGACCTCAACAGGCTAAAAGAGCTGGTCGCGAACGGTGACAGTGTAATGGGGGGCAGGCAATGAATAAAGCGAAAAAAACAACATACAAACTTTTTTGGTTGTGGGATTTTGAAAAGGAAGAGGCATGGTTGAACGAAATGGCCGACAGGGGCTGGGCTCTGGTCGACGTCGGCTTCACTAAATACGTGTTCGAGGAGTCGGCGCCAGGCGAATTCAACGTGCGCCTGGAAATGCTGGAAAAGCATGTGGACCATCCCGAGAGCCAGGCATACATACGCTTTTTAGGGGAGTCGGGCGTCGAGTATGTCGCCACGCTTTTTCGCTGGGTCTATTTCCGTAAAAAGGCGGGCGCCACCCCGTTCGATCTGTTTTCCGATATCGATTCGCGGGTCAGGCACTTAAAGCGCATACTCTTTCTCCCGGGTATCCTTGGCGCCTTGAACACCCTAAATGCGGTTAACATGTCCCATCGGTACGCCGTATCGGGCGACGCCGCTTATTTGCTTATTTCGATTTTGGTTTCGGCCGCGTCGCTGCTGGCGCTATACGGATTTATCCGCCTGTCCCAAAAAATGCGGCGGTTGCAAAGGGAGCGCCGCCTGCGCGAGTAAGGGCGCGGGGGCAAGCCTCCGCGCCCCCACGCCCCGTGCTGCGTCCCAGCAAGTGATGCCGCATCGCCGCATCGCAGTATCGCCACATCGCAGTATTGCCGTATTGCCGCATCGCTAGCGGTTGTACGCCTCGTGCAGGCCGTCGCCGATAATTCGGGACCATGCCTCGTTTGCGCCGCCTTCCTTATACGCATACTCGTGCGAATAGATGGCTTCCACGAACGCCGCCCAGGCCCAGTGCGAGCCGTCGATGTCGTCGAACGCATGGACGCCCTCGGGTATATCGGCCGGCAGGATGTGCCTCTTTAGCACCCTGTTCGCCACGGTCACGAACTCCGCCCGCGTGATTTCGTCGTCCGGCCTGAACCTGCCGGATGCGTCGCCGACGAACCAGCCCTTCGCCGTCGCGGACAGTATATAATTGTACGCCCAATGTTCCGCGCCCAGATCCGAGTACGGGTTCTCTCCCGATTCTTCCAAGTGCTCGAAGCGCGACACGACCGCCGCCAGCTCGCCCCGCGTAATGGGCCTGTCGGGACGGAAGCTGCCATCCAAGTAGCCGCTCAAAATGCCGTGGTGCGCAAGCGTGTCGACCGCCAGCCCGTACCATTCGCCGCTCGGCACGTCGCCAAAAATCGCAGCTGGCTCCCCGATGTCCTTCATTTCGGGCGCGAGCAGCCGGTAAAACGCCATCGATATCTCGGCGCGCGTGATGTGCCGCTCCGGGCGCAGCGTGTTGTCTTCATAGCCCCGGATGTACCATATGTGGTCGCCTGTAAAAATAGCCGGGGGGCCGTCGTCCCCATCCCCGTCGCTGTCGCCGGAAGCGCCGTCGCCTGCGCCGCTCGGCGGGCCGTGCGGATCGATGCCGAAGCTGCCGCTCCCGCCGTCGCCCCCGCCGGCGCCGTCGCCGACGCGCGTGCCGGGCCCGCTTGCCGGGTCGCGCTCGTATGTGTTGACAAATATGACCTCGTCCGTATAGTTGGGGTTGTACTGGTAATCCAATTGCAGCGTGTACCCGGCGTCGTGGTTGACCATAAGCGCATACCCGTCCACCGCCCCGCCGCGCTCCATAATGGTGTATGTCCCGAGCGGCAGCCACTCAAAGTCGTATGACTTGTCGCCATGCTGGTCGTCATAGAACTGCCTGATGTTCACCGTCGCGGAATAGATCGCGGTGCCGCCGTCGCTGACGCCTGTGACTGTGAACTCGCAGTCCTGGGGGTACTCATGCGCCTCAAGCCCCTCAAAGACCTTGACCAGCGTGAAGCTCGCGCGCATCTCTTCCGCCGGTATCCGGTCGTACAAGTTGGAGAACTGCGCCACCCTGTCCGGGCCCGCCATCGCCACCGTCAAAGTCGGCGGATCGTCCGGCTGGGCGCCGGGCGGGTCGCTGCTCAGATAAAAGCCGCTGACGATGCCGCCGGTTTCCGAGACGGTATAACTGCCGGGCGGGACCATGTCCATCCGGTAGCCCAGGGTGGGCGCGGGCGCGCCCATTTCGGCGTATTCTACATAGCGCTCATAAATGTTCCTACCCATTGCGTCGGCTCCCGCGCTCACGTGAAAGACAATGTCCGAGGGGTATTCCGACGGGCCGAGGCCCGTTATCTCTTTTTCAATGGTCAGGGCGCCGTGCATGGCATATGTGTTTACGAACTCTATTTCATAATTGTATTTTGGCGCATTGGCCTGGGCAGTGAATGTATACGTGTCCCCGGACAGCGTTCCCCCGGGCGGGCCGTTCACCGCCAGCGCCCTGCTATGCCCGTACGCGTCCGCGTACAGCTCCGTTATCGTGTACTCCCCGACCGCGAGCCCGTCGAGCGTATATGCCCCCGTAAATGGGTCAAAGTCGTCGAAATAAACAATCTCATGGTAGCCGCCGGGACCGGCAATTTCGAACGCGAGCTCCGCGCGCACCTCGGGGGGCGCCCCCGACGGGAACGCTTTGGTCAGCGTGACGGACGGCAGCGATATGTCCTCGTACCTATTGACGAACGTCACATTGAACACCCTGCCCGGCTCGACGTCTTCCAAATAAATATAGTTGTCGTCGCCTGCCGCGTCTACGTTGGCCTCATAGTACTGGGTGTAGTCGGTGTATATGGATAGGGCGCTGTGCGCATAGCCGGGCCCGACATTGCTTATCTCCCTTATCGTGAAGCTTTCGGGGGCGGTGGCGTCATTGGAGATTTCTATGGTGCGTTTGCTTCTGCCCGACAGGTCCCTGAACTCGACGGTGTTGACCGTCGTGCCGGTCGTGTCGTTGAATATCACAAAATCAATCCCATCACCGGGCCCGTCCGGAACGTCGCCCTCAATAATTTTTTCAATGGTGAGCCACCATGTGTCTTGGATCTCGTAATTCATAATGAACCCGTCTTCCCATTGCCACTTGCCGGAGAAGAATAGCCACTCGGGCTGCCTGTGATATATGGCGAAAGGGGTGGGGTTTGTGTCAAAGTCGTACGCGGCGAACGCTCCCCCGGCCATGTCGCCTTCCTTTAGCGTATATTCGGCGAACATGACGTTTTTGGCGGCGTCCGGGTAGAGCTCGAAAATGGGCAGTTCCGCCCATGTATAGTCGTCCTCGAACACCGACGGCGTCGGCGTCATCAGTACGGGGCTGCCCATCGGCGAGCCGTTTTGGTAGAGCTGCACATATTCCGGTTCGATAAGCAACGGTGAGCCTATGCTGAGCATCGACCAGTCCTTATTGACGCTGACATCTGTATACGGCACCTTCAGGCGGCCGTTGTTGCCCATCCTGAACACTTCGACTTGCCGCCCGCCGACAGTGACGTTATCTTTTTCGATCACATAGTTCCTTGTATCAGTCACATGGCCCGCCGCTACCTTGTTCCATACCTCGTGCGACGCGCTTTTGAGCTCGCCCGGCAATATGTACGGCTCGCCTGTGCCGCCCTTGTTCGAAATTGTGGTGACGGACTCGTAGACCCTGGTATATTCTTGCTTGGTCACCCCGGGGCTTTTGGCGTCATAATATTCGCGCATCGTATAGTACGTGCCGCCGACGCTGTACGACACCGCTCTTATGTATGAGCCGCCGCTTAAAATATACAACGGGACGCGGCCGTTGTCCTCGGCGTCGCTGTCTGTGTAGTAGTAGCAAGGGTTCTCCTCGCCGGGCTGGAAGAACGCCATAGCGATGTTCGCGTCGCTATGGTCGTTGGCATAGAAATAATATGCGTCTTCCCCGTCCGCCCCGTTCGCCGCCTTGTATGCTGGCCGCATTTCGCCGAGCGCGAGGCCGCCGCGCAGCCCCACGCCGTATACGAGCCGGACAGGCGGGGCCTCTTTAATGTTCACCCCGGCCACGCTGCTGCCGGCGCCGTCGTACCTGGGGGTGACGGCGCGCATGGGGATGAGGCCGGCGGGGATGTACCAGCGCACGACCTGCTGCCCGGCCTCCAGCCTGCGGGGCATCGCGCTGCCGTCCGCGTACAGGCAGCGGAAGTCGCCCGCCACCAGCGCCGTGATCACATGGACGGAGATGCCCGTAAGCTCTGCGGGCTCGCCGCTCGCCTGGTTTAGGACCTGGCCTTCCATCGTGTACATTTCGATTACGCACCTGGCGCCGGGCGGCGGGGGTAGGACAGCGGCGCCCGAAGCGTCGAAGAAATTGCTGACCCAATTCCTGTCATAGTCCGCGTAGTACTTCACCTTGTTGCTAAAGTCGCTGTCGCCGGCATAGTACAGCCCGTCGCCGCCCTTCCCCGCCGCGATGCACGAGTCAAGCAGCGAAATGACATTGGCCCTGGCTGCCGCAGGGCTCGGCCCGAAATATCCGTATTCTATCAACGTGGCTATGATCTTTTCACGGTAAGCCGCGCCCGCAGCCCCCGCTTGGGTCGCGCTCCGTGCAAAAATATGCCCGTCGTACTTCGCATTGTTGTACCACATGCCGCGCACGCCTTTGAACGACATGTATTCGCCCAGCACGTCCGAAAAGATGAGATAGCCGGAAAACTCCGACCCGCCCGACACGCTGGTGACATAGTTGCCCGTCGAGGTAATTTTGGACACGATCGCGCGGAAAGCCGCCGACAGCTCGCTCGCGTTTTCGGCGGGGTAGTACTCGTTCGCGTAATCGTAGCTTTTTATGTACCCGTCGCCGTTGTATACGGAAACGGAGCGGCGTGCGCTGGCGCTGCCTTTGTTCAGCGCGGGGAACTTAATTTCGCTGCCTGCGGGCAGGTTGGTAAAATCGTCCAGCACGGCTTCCATATTATATGTGGCTTTTTCAAACGTCCTGTTGGCCAGCATCGCGTACTCGGCGGGGTTCAGTATGGCGACAGCCTCCGTGCCCTCGCCCCCGACGTTCAGCCCCACGGTGTAGAAAGCAGCCGTCCCGGCGCTGGCGGCGCCATCGGAGACGGCAGCGGCGCCAGCGGCTGTTGATCCATAATAATGGTCCTGCACCTGCTGCTTGAAATACGAAGCCGTAAGTACGGTGAGGATGCTGATGCCCATGTCGGTGTTGTTGGCGTCGCCGCAGTCGAACCCATTGCCGTCCGCCGCCGAGCTGGCGGGGTTCTGGAACTTGTAGTCGGTCCAACCCAGCGTCGCGCCGCCGTCGCTGAACAGGACGATGTTCGGCTTCCTCGTCAGCGATACAGGCTGCCCCTTGTCTATGTACGTATACTGCGTGTCGGGGTTGTCCAGCAGCACCTTGGCGCCCGCGTATATGCCGTGCTGCGTCGGCGTGCCGCCGAACACGCGTATGCTGCGGTTGTCCGCGTCGAACAGCGCCGAGTCCGGTATCTGGCTGCTCACCTGTATGTAGGCGGCGCTCTTCATGGAGAATATTTTGTCGTCCCTCGCGGCGTGGCGACCCAATTTAAGGATCGGCACGATGCGGGACTTGCCGGAGTCGCCGCCGAACGCTACGACGGCCACCCTGTTGTGCGGGTTGCCGCCCATCAGCGCCGCTATCGCCTCATTGAGCGCGTCGACCATCGCCTCGACGCGCGACTGCCCGTTCGAGAGCTTGTTGATGTACATGCTCGACGAAACATCCAGTATGAACACCGTGTCGCTGGGCTCCACGATGGTGTCGGTCGAAAAGGACTGGGAGAGCGCAGACAACGTGACCAGGAACTCGTCCGCCGCCGCCTCGACGCTGCCTGCGGGCTTGGCCGCCGCGTCGTATATTACAGCCCTGTCCGCGCTGACCGTCTTGTCCGTCCATATGCGCCCGTCCTCCAGCGTGGACGGCTCGAAATGCTCGGCCGCATTGCCGCTTGGGGCGTCCGCGCACTTGTCGAACGCCTCCGCATAGGGCAGGACCGTTCCAGGGCCGACTGGAGCCGCCATAGCGGCGGCATGGCCTATTCCCCCGATCGGCGACGCAAATATTATGATTATGAAAACAACCAGCGCCATAAGGCGCGCGCGGGCAATATCCAAACAGCGGGTAATATCCAAACAGCGGGCAATATCCGAGCAGCAGTTATTCATATATAGCACCCTTCCCTTTGCATCTTTTGAAACCTTTCCCTATCTATCCTTCACTTGACTATACCACCCAACATGCGAACGTTAATCAACTATATTCGCGCCGATGTCTTTACAGATGTTTATGTCGATGTCTATGCCTATGCCTATGCTGATGTCTATGCCGATGCCCATGCCGATGTTTATTAAGAATTTATATATTCTTTTTGCAGTTAAACAAACGTTCATTTATATCGATATATATGTATACATGACGATCCATATAATCGCGCGGCGGGCAATGGGCGGCGCAAATTGAGAGGTGCTAACGATGAATAACAGGCGCGGCAAAATTATGCTTGTGGACGACAACCCGGTCAACTTGGCTCTAGGAAGGAACATGCTGAAAATGTTTTACGCGGTGTACCCCATACCGACATCGGCCAAACTGTTTGAAATAATGGAAAAAGTGACGCCGGACTTGATACTGCTCGACATAGAAATGCCTGACGTGAACGGCTACGAGACCATCAAAATGTTGAAGTCGGACCCGCTGTTCGCGGACATACCGGTCATATTCCTCACGTCAAAGAGCGATACGGAGAGCGAGTTGGAGGGCTTCAGCCTCGGCGCCGTGGACTACGTGACAAAGCCCTTTTCCGCCCCGCTGCTGCTAAAGCGCATCGACAACCAGCTTTTGATCGTCCGCCAGAAAAAGGACTTGTTAGCCAGCCAGGCGGCGCTCAGGGACTATGCGGAGAACCTGGAGGACAAAGTCCGCGCAAAGACAGCCGAGGTCGTGGCGCTACAGAACGCCGTCATGGCTACCGTCGCCGACCTGGTGGAGTTCCGCGACAAGCTCACCGGGGGGCATATCACCCGTACGAACCTCTATCTGAAGGCGCTTGTCGAGGAGATGATAGCGAGCGGGTTTTACAAGGACGAGGTGAGCCACTGGGACATGGGCTATTTCCTGCCGTCGGCGCAGCTCCACGACGTGGGCAAGATCGCCATTACGGACCTCATCCTGAACAAGCCCGGGAAGCTGACGCCGGAGGAGTTCGAGATCATGAAGTCGCATGTGACGGTCGGCGTGGACGCCATCGAGAAAATCATGCAGAACGCGCACGAGCACGCGTTTTTGCAGCACGCGCTGTTCATCGCCGGCACGCACCACGAAAAATGGGACGGCTCCGGCTACCCGCTGGGCCTGCGGGGCGGCGACATCCCGCTGGAGGGCCGCCTGATGGCCATCGCCGATGTGTACGACGCGCTCATTTCGGTCCGCCCCTATAAAAAGTCGCTGAGCCACGAGGAGGCGCGCCAGATAATCGAAAACGGCGCCGGCACGCACTTCGACGCCACCCTCGTGGACGTGTTCATGAAAGTCGAGGACAGGTTCCGCCAAATAGCCCAGGATATATCGTAGTATAACGATAAGATTGCATATTTTATAAGAACGCCCGCCCCATGCCGGGGCCATTTATGGTTTTTATGGATCGCATCGCTCATTTTTGAACATTTTTCCATATCTTTATAATATCGCTACTTGCGCCTGTAATTGCGTGGATCACGGCTTGCTGTTCCTCTCGGGAGATTGGTACGGTAATACGCTCGAAAATGCCGCGCATTAAAGTTTCATCGCGGTCAAAAGCGCGAACACTCGCCTCAATCATCTCCCCGGCGGTAACATTAGTGAAGTCAACGCGATAACCCGCAGCGAGAGCGAGGTATTCTATAAACATCCGCTGGGCGCGGCCGTTGCCCTCGCGGAATGGGTGCATCACGTTTATTTCACTGAGATAATACGCGAGACGCTCGGTAATCCGCGTGATGCCCCGGTTAAAATTGCTACGATCGCGAAAATTGTGTAGAATCTACTATGACAGTTACTTAAAAAGCGGTTTGCGGCGGCGCCTTAATAAAAGAGACGTTGGAATTTCCGCTTATACTGGCGCCAATAGATGATAAATACACATCGAGCTTGTAAAATTTAAAATAATAACGCGGAGATATGAATATGGATAAGGCAAAGCTGACGCTGGACAAGGATTATATAGCGGGGAAGGTTGATCCCAGGCTGTACGGTTCGTTTATCGAGCACATCGGGCGCGCCGTTTATGGGGGCATTTATGAACCGGGGCATCCGCTGGCGGACGATATGAGTTTTCGCAAAGATGTGATAGAGTTGACTAAAGAGTTAAAAGTGCCGGTAGTGCGCTACCCCGGCGGTAATTTCGTTTCGGGTTACAATTGGGAAGACGGCATCGGCCCCATAGAACAGCGTCCAAAGCGGGCTGAGCTAGCGTGGTTCGCCGCAGAGACAAACCATGTGGGCGTCGACGAGTTCGCAACGTGGGCGAAGCGGGCGGAAACCAGCGTGATGATGGCGACAAACTTGGGTACGCGAGGCGCCGGCGCGGCAAGGGATTTGGTAGAATATTGCAATTTCGCGAAAGATACCTATTGGAGCGATTTGCGGATCAAGAACGGGTATCGCGAACCGCATAATATAAAATTGTGGTGCCTCGGCAACGAAATGGACGGCCCCTGGCAGATTTGCCACAAGACGGCGGAGGAGTACGCGCGTGCCGCCTGCGAAACAGCGAAAGTCATGAAATGGGTGGATCCGGACATAGAACTGGTGGCGTGCGGCAGTTCCAACTCGCATATGGCGACTTATCCGCAATGGGAAGCCACGGTTTTAGATCACACCTACGATATAGTGGACTACATTTCCATGCATGTCTACTATGCCAACCATGATGACAACACTAAAAATTTCCTGGCCAAGTCGATGGACATGGACGCTTATATCCGCAGTGTGATAGCGACCTGCGATTATATAAAAGCCAAGAAGCGCGCAAAAAAGGATATGATGATATCGTTTGACGAATGGAACGTCTGGTATCATTCCTTTCCGGAAAACGAAAAGGCGGTAAAATGGCGCGAGGCGCCGGCGTTTAACGAAGATATCTATAATTTCCAGGACTCGCTGCTGGTAGGCAGCATGCTCATCACGCTGCTTCGGCACGCGGACCGGGTTAAAATCGCTTGTCTCGCCCAGCTGGTCAATGCCATCGCGCCGATAATGACCGTCCCCGGCGGCCCGGCATGGAAACAGACAATATACTACCCCTATCTCCACGCTTCGTTATACGGCCGGGGCGTCGCGTTGCAAGTATTGGTTGACGCGCCAAAATACGATTGCAAGGACTTTACGGACGTAAGCGTATTGGACGCCGTGGCAGTGCTGAGCGAGGGCGAACGGGGGAGGGAATTGACTTTCTTTGCCGTTAACAAAGGGGAGGATGATTTGGAAATCACATGCGGTTTGAGGGATTTTCCCGGTTGCCGCGTGATTGAGCATATAACGATGACCCACGACGACTTAAAAGCCGCCAACTCACCCGAAAATCCCAATAATGTCCTGCCCGCGCGCTCAAACGATTATGAAATAAACGACGGCGCGCTGCTTGTCCGGGCGAGAGGCTATTCGTGGAATGTAATCAGGCTGGCGGTTAAATAAAATTAATAAACACCGATTTTCGCAGATCCGTGTAACATCATATACATTCGCGGATGACCAGGGACGGTCGCCCCTACATAGTTTGTGCAGTTTGCCAGTTACCAATTTGCTTTTGCTTATTTTGGTCAATCGCCCCTACGCTGCACAGCTTTCACGGCCTCCACCAGTGGTATGACCATGAGCGCCAGACCGAGCGAAACGGTAAGCTCCCTGGCTGTCAGTGGCATGAGCGAGAACACGGAGGAAAGGAACGGCACGTAGATGATGGTCAGCGTCAGCACGAGCGACGCCGCCATCGCGTACCAGAGCAGTTTGTTATGCGTTTTCAGCGCGAACAGGCTCTGCCTCTGCGAGCGCATGTTGTACGAGTGGAAAATTTCGCACATGGACATCGTGAGGAACGCGGACGTCATCGCATAGTCGTGCCCATGCCATATGTCTACGATGTGGTATGCCGCCAGCGTCAGCAGGGCCACAATGACCCCCTGATATATCAGGTCGGAGCCCAGCCCGCCGGAAAACACGCCCTCGTCCCGCCCCCTTGGCGGGCGCTCCATAATACCGGGTTGCGCGGCCTCCATGCCGAGCGCCACAGCCGGGATGCTGTCGGTGACGAGGTTGATGAACAGCAGGTGCACGGGCTTGAACAACACAAAGCCCATCAATGTCGCTACCAATATGCTCAGTACCTCGCTCAGGTTGGACGCGAGCAGGAACTGGATGGTCTTTCTGATGTTGTCGTATATCCTGCGCCCCTCTTCCACGGCGGAGACAATGGTGGCGAAGTTGTCGTCGGCCAGCACCATATCGGCGACGTTCTTCGTCACGTCCGTCCCTGTTATGCCCATGCCCACGCCAATGTCGCCGGACTTGATAGCCGGGGCGTCGTTCACCCCGTCGCCCGTCATCGCAGTGACATAGCCCTTTTGCTTCCACATATTCACGATGCGCACTTTGTGCTCCGGCTGCACGCGCGCGTACACATTGATGCCCAGAACCCGCCGCTCGAACTCTGCGTCGGAGAGGGCGTCCAGCTCGCGCCCCGTAATGGCCTGATCCGCGCTCTGGACGATGCCCAGCTCCTTCGCTATCGCCACCGCCGTGTCCCTGTGGTCGCCCGTGATCATTACGACAGTGATGCCGGAGCGCCTACACGACTCCACGGCTGCCCCTACCTCCGGGCGGACGGGGTCGATCATCGCCTCCAGCCCGATGAACGTGAGGCCGTTTTCCAGGCTCGCGGGCGAATGTTCGGCGGGGGCGGCGGCGTACGTTTTGTATGCGCAGGCCAGCACGCGCAGCGCGCGGTCGGCGAACTCGTTGTTTTTTGCGGCGATGGCCGCCCTTGCCTCGTCGGTCAACTCGGCGACGCTGCCATCGCCGACAAGAAAGTGCGTGCAGACACGCAGTATCTCGTCGGGGGCGCCTTTTGTGAATTGCACAAACGCGCCGCCGCCATTAATGCCAACACTGCTTACGCCGCCCATACCGCCTACACCACTCATGCCGCCCATACTGCCTATGTCGCCTATGCCGCCCATGCCGCCCATGCCGCCCAAACCGCCTACGCCGCTCATGCCGCCCATGTCACCTGTGCTGCCCATACCGCCTACGCCGCCCATGCCGCCCATGTCACCTGTGCTGCCCATGCCGCCTACGCCGCTCATGCCGCCCATGCCACCTGCGCTGCCCTGCGCCGCGTGAACCGTGGACATCATCTTGCGCGAGCTGTCAAACGGCGCTTCGGCGATCCTTGGGTACTCGGCGGCGAGGCTGTTCTTGTCGAAACCGTTTTTTAGCGCGTAGGCGACCAGCGCGTTTTCGGTGGGGTCGCCCACGATGCTCCCGTCGGGCGCAAGCTGCGAGTCGCAGCATAAGGCCATCGCCTTGGCGAGCAGCCCTGCGTCGCCGTAGCTTTCAACCACCGTCATTTTGTTTTGCGTCAAGGTCCCGGTTTTATCGGAGCATATAATCTGCGTGCAGCCCAGCGTCTCTACGGCGGTCAGCCGCCTGACGATGGCGTTTCGCTTTGCCATATTTGTCACGCCGATGGACAGCACGATGGTAACGACGGCTACCAGCCCTTCAGGAATGGCGGCTACAGCCAGCGAAACCGCCAGCATGAAGCTGTCCAAGGCGACCTGCGCATTTATCTCCCCGGCGCCGGCAAGCCTGATGAAAAAAATGACGGCGCAAATGCCCAGCACGACGGCGCTCAGGATTTTGCTCAGTTGCGACAGGCGCATCTGGAGCGGAGTCTCGCCCGCGCTGGTCCTTTGGATGATTCCCGCGATCTTGCCCACTTCGGTGTCCATGCCGATGGCCGTGACGACGCCCTCGCCGCGCCCGTACGCCACGCTCGAGCCCATGTACGCCATGTTCTTGCGGTCGCCCAGGGGTATGGGGGCGCCTTTTGCACCCTCGCCATCCGTTCTGCCGCCCTCGCCATCCGCTTCGCCGCTCTCGCCATCCGCCCCGCCGCCCAGCGCCTCCGTGATTTTATCGACCGGGACCGACTCGCCTGTGAGCGCGGCCTCCTCTACCCTCAAACTGGCCGCATGGATCAACCGCATGTCCGCAGGTAGCGCGTCCCCGGCCTCAATGAGGACGACATCGCCCACGACAAGGCCGCTCGCCGGGACATGCGCGACGACGCCCCCGCGCCTTACCCTGGCGGTGGCGGCGCTCATTTCCTGCAGCGCCTCTATCGCCTTTTCCGCTTTGCTCTCCTGGAACACCCCGAGTATGCTGTTCAATATGACAACAGCCATTATTATGCATGCATCCACGTATTCGCCGACGCCGGCGCCTGTGCCGACCCCGGCGCTGGCTCCAGCGCCGGCCTCTGCAATGTCATGCCCTCCGCCATGCCCTCCCCCAAATATCGCAATGAGGACAGAAACAGCAGCCGCAGCCATCAGTACAACAACCATAGGGTTTATGAGCTGTTCCCCGAACCTTCGGATTATGCTCTTCTTTTTTGCCCTGGCCAATTCGTTTGGACCGTGTTCTTCATGCCTGGCCCGGGCCTCCTCCTCCGACAAGCCGTCCCTGCCGGCGCCCAGCGCTTGAAGAGCCGCATCGACATCATATAAATAATAACTTTGCATCAAGAAAAATACCTTTCCATGATATATCCGATAAGTTCTAAATGTTCGATCAATATCCTAATACCTATGATAATCAGAATGATTCCCCCGGCGACTTCCGCTTTTGATTTGTATTTCGCGCCGAACACCTCGCCTATGTTGATGCCCGCCATCGACATGGCCATTGTGATCGCCCCGATTAATAAGGCGGACAGCACGATGTTGACGTTTAGAATGGAGAACGAAACGCCCACGGCGAGCGCGTCTATGCTGGTGGCCAGCGCGAGCGGCAGCATAACGGAAGGTTTCAATGAGCCTCCGACTCCACCGCTGGCAGTAGCGCCGCCGCCGCTTTTACCACTGCCACTGCCGGCCTCTGCGCCGCCGCCGTTTTCGCCACCGTTACCTTCGTCGTTGTCACAGTCGTCATTCTTCCGGCTGCCATAAATCATCTTGCCGCCGATAAAAGTCAGGAGCGCAAACACAACCCAATGGTCAAAGCCGGATATGATCTCGGAAAAGCCGAGAGCGGCGAAATAGCCTATGACAGGCATGACAGCCTGAAAAATGCCAAAGTACAGCCCTATGATCAGCGCCCTTTTGAGCGTGGCGCCCATGGACGTGACACCGGCACAGATAGAAATAGCGAACGCGTCCATCGCCAACCCGAAAGCCAAAAACAATAATTCAACAAAGCCCATATTTATCTCCAGTAGCCTTCGCTCTTCCCTGCGCGGCAATGCCATGGGCCGGGCGAATATATTCGCGCAAAAAAAAACCATCCGAAGCCGCCAGGCTGCGCATGGGTTTTTCCAATTTAAACCATGTACAGCCGAACAAGCTTTCAACTATACATGGGTCTCGTTATTTAAGGCATACCAGGCCGAAACATTCGACCGTATTGTTGGTTCGCCACGCGGAACGCCGCGCTCACTACTCCCCCACGAGTACTGTAATATTATACTATAAAAAACTACTGTTGTCATATTTATAAACAAAAAAGGTTGAATATTGCTTTTTTACATATATAATGCTTTTATACAACATTGTTTTGCATGCAAATTTTGAACGCATGTAAGGGGGGGCGGGTTAATGAAAGCATTTATGGACGCGAACAGCGTGTTGAACGGGATCGTATGGGGCCCGTACATGCTCGTTTTGATCGTCGGCACGGGCATATTCTTCACAATCCGGACCGGTGTCTTCCAGGTATCGAAAATATCGTTGTGGTGGAAGGCCACATTTGGGCAGGTGTTCCGCAAGCAGGGAAAATCATCGAAAGACGAGGTCAATATCACGCCGTTCCAGGCAGTGACGACTGCGCTGGCGTCCACGGTCGGCACCGGCAATATAGCCGGCGTGGCGACGGCCATATTCCTTGGCGGACCGGGCGCCGTGTTTTGGATGTGGGTATCGGGCTTCTTCGGCATGATGACAAAATACGCCGAAGTCGTCCTGGCAGTCAATTTCCGCGAGATCGACGCGGACGGCACGCATCACGGCGGCCCGATGTACTATATCGAAAAGGGCTTGAAACTTAAATGGCTCGCCGTCATATTTTCGGTGTTCGGCGCGCTGGCGGCGTTCGGCATAGGCAATATGACCCAGTCAAACGCCATCGCCCAGTCGCTGCTCGAAACCTTCAACATTCCTGTGTTGGCCACCGGCATAGCCATTTCCATATTTTGCGCCCTCGTCATCATCGGCGGCATCAAGCGCATTGCCACGGTGACGGAAAAGCTGGTGCCTTTTATGGCGGTGTTCTATTTCGTTTGCGGCATTATAATGCTTGTCATAAATATCTCAAAGCTGCCCGGCGCGTTTTCGATCATATTCGCGAACGCGTTTTCGTTCCAGTCGGTCGGCGGCGGCCTGCTCGGCTACGCCATCATGCGCGGCATGCGCTACGGCATAGCCCGGGGCGTCTTTTCGAACGAGGCGGGCCTGGGCTCCGCGCCGATTGCCCACGCGGCGTCAAGGTCCAAAAACCCCGTGGAGCAGGGCCTTTGGGGCGTGTTTGAGGTTTTCGTGGACACGATAATCATATGCACATTGTCCGCGCTCATCATCCTGACGGCCGGGCTGTACAACGGCGAAACGTCTGGGGCGGCGCTGATGATAGCGTCCTTTTCGGCGTCGCTGGGATCGTTCGGCGGCGTAATCGTCTCCATCGCCATACTCTGCTTCGCGAGTTCGACAATTCTGGGCTGGTCCTACTACGGGCAGCAGTGCCTGCACTACCTGACCGGGCAGAACAAGATGGTCGACATGGCGTATAAGGTCCTCTTTACGCTGCTGGTCATTGTGGGCGCTGTAGGCGGGCTGGAGTTTGTATGGGATGTCGCCGACACGTTGAACGGGCTGATGGCCGTCCCGAACCTGATTGGGCTTTTGCTGCTCAGCAAACTGGTATTCAGTCTCACCAAAGAATATCTGGAAGATAGGAGAAAATAACATGTCCGAAAAGACGGATATTGGCATATTGCGCGAGCTGGGCAAGGAGTACGCGGAGATCGCGCACCTGCCCATCCAGCAGGAGAGGGTGGGCCTGTGGGAGAAGCTGAACGGGCTGCGGCCGGAGCGCCCGATGGTCATGATAGACCAGCTTCCCATCAACGAGCTGGCGACCCCCGGCGACGGGCAGCTTGACATATTGTGCGAGGATAAGCTGCTGCGCGGCGTGGAGTACGCCATGCGCTTCGACTTGATGCGGTGGAGGAACTACGGCGGGGACATGGTCATCCTGCCATATGTGGAATGCCCCCCGGCCATGTCGTCGACAGGTGGGTTTCGGCACTTGAACAGCACGACGCACCTGAAACTCGACGAGACCAGCGACGTATCGTCCCAGCACTACGACGACGTGATTGTGGACGAGGACGGGCTGAAAAAAATCACCGACCCTGTCATTACCCACGACGCGCAGGAGACGGAGCGGCGCATGGGGCTCTTGCGCGAAATTTTCGACAGCATACTGGACGTACGGCAGGGCGGCATTGTCATGTCCGGCAACGTGTGGGACAGCATATCGATCCTGAGGGGGGTCGGGACGATGCTGGAGGACATGATCGACCG
Source organism: Oscillospiraceae bacterium (assembly GCA_009777515.1). Taxonomy (GTDB): domain Bacteria; phylum Bacillota; class Clostridia; order WRLR01; family WRLR01; genus WRLR01. The sequence goes on from WRLR01000011.1 coordinate 31,806, forward strand.
CCCTGAGTTCGTGCACAAGCTCGTGGACAGGATGTTTTGGGTCTACAGGAGCACCTACGAACAGTACGAAAGGCTCGGCCTGCTCGACGCGCGCCCCAAGTACGTGCACTGCACAGGCGCGTTCACGAAAGAGCTGCCAAAGGCGGGTTTTGACGGCACGGCGCGCATCTGCGACACGTGGATATCCACGATGGCGCAGATGTTCTCGACTGTGTCGCCTACAATGGACAAAGAGTTCCAGCTTGACTATGTGGAAAAGTATTTCGGCGACGCCGGCCTGATATACTACGGCTGCTGCGAGCCGCTGCACGACCGCATACACCTGATAAAACGGCTGCCCGGCGTGCGCAAGCTGTCCGTCAGCCCCTGGGCGGACGTGGAGAGGTCCGCCGAGCAGCTCGGCGGCGGCATCGTGATGAGCCGCAAGCCCAACCCCGCGTACCTGGCGTTCGAGACATTCGACGAAGACGTCATAAAGAAAGAGTTGAACGAAACCATCGCCGCCTGCCGCAGGCACGGCACGCCCTGCGAGCTGATATTAAAAGACGTCAGCACCGTCAGGTACAAACCCGATCGCCTGCGCCGCTGGAACGAGATAGCCATGGAGCTGGCCCTCGCCTGACGCGCCGACGTTGTTCATTTTCATATGTAAGTGGATATGAAGCGCGTCAGTTGTGTCCTGGCGCGCTAAAATTTGATGACTTCCGGCGACCCGCCGAATGAATAGAAGGTGGCGGTGGCGTTTTTGAGGTAATACACTACGGTGTTGCCGTCGTTGACGGAGTACATGCCGCGTATGGCCGGGTAGGCGTTCAGCATGCTCTCCTGCGCCTCGGCGCGGCCGTCTTCCACAAGCGTGGCCTCCACGCGGACCCATGTCTCGCCGTCAAACGCCGATATCTCCGCTTTCGGGTTGGCGCTAATCTGCTTAGAAACGTCCTTGATCTTCCCCGTCTGGATGTACAGCTTGCCGTCGTATATGTTGATTGTGCCGAACGGGCGGACACGGGGCTGGTCGCCTTCAACCGTGGCCAAATAATAGGTACCGGTCCTTTTAAGGAAATCATGTACTTTCTGCATGCTCAGCCCTCCCAATTTAATTATAGAAAGTGGCGCGAAACTACGCCACAGTCATTTCGTCCACTTCAAAGTAGTAAAAAGACGAGCCCATGTCGCTATAACTCTTAAACACCCCGACAATCTCTATATATGCGTTGTTTTCCGGCAATGCGCCAGCGTATGCGCGGTCGCCATCGAACCTGATTTCCAGCGACTGCTGGCAGCAAGCCGAACTGTCGTCAACCAGCAGATAGTGGTATAGCTTTTGTTCCTTTTCATAATAAATGCCCTGGTACGGTCCGCTCATCCTGACGGTCTTGTCGATGTAGTCGTCCGGCTTCGAGTACATGTCATATATGAGCGCGAAAACCATCGTGCCGCTCATCTTCGTCAAGTCGACGTCGACAGTCTGCTCTACGCTTGTAGAAGCCCCAGCTACTGCCGCGCCCGAAGCAGCGCCTGCCGCAACGCCCGTTGAATTTGCTGTTGCGCCCGCAGCCGCGCCCGCTGTGCCCCGCGCACTGCCCGCTGGGGCGCACCCCGCGGCGCAGAAGCACGCGGTGATAAAATAAGCTAAACAGCAAAAAATAACTGGCAACCTAGGCAACCCATGTTTATGATTTTTTATGTGCCTTCTCATATGTCTTTTCATTATCATGCAAACCTCCTGGACAAAAACCCCAGCGCGGCGAAAACACAGAAGCCCGCTATTTCCACGACGACAATGGTGGCGCCGGTCGGCGTAGATGCCAGTATCGATACCAATATCCCCAGCGCGGTGCAAGTCATCGCCAGGGCGGCGGAGCAAATGGTCACGGCCCGAAAGCTGCCGAACACGCGCATCGCGGACAGCGCGGGAATAATAACCAGCGCCGATATGAGCAGCGAGCCAACCAAATTCATGGACAACACTATAATTATAGCAATAACTGCAGCAATTATAAAGTTGAATAATCTCACCCTGTTCCCCGTGGCCTCGGCAAAGTTTTCATCGAATGTCAACGCAAATATCTTGTTATACAACAACACGAACACGGCGATCATCAGCACGGACAATATGATGGATAGCCGGACCTCGTACATCGTCAGCGTGAGGATGGAGGCCGAGCCGAACAGTGTGGCGCAGACGTCCGCCGACAGGTTCGAGGACTTGGAAAAAAGGTTCATTATTAAGTATCCTACGGCCAGCGTGCCGACGGAGAACATGGCTATCGCGGCGTCACCCTTGATTTTCGTGTTTTGGCCCGTCCTCATGAGCAGCACCGCGCATACAATGGTCACCGGCAGGACCAGCAGGGTGTTGTTGGTCAGACTCAGCGCAATGGCGACGGCCATCGCGCCAAAGGCGACGTGCGCCAGGCCGTCCCCTATAAACGAGAGCCTTTTGAGCACGAGCGTCACGCCCAGCAGCGATGAGCACAGGGCGATCAGCACCCCGACAATCATGGCGTAGACCACGAACGGGTGCTCGAAATACGAAACGATCTTACCAAAGGCTGCATTTATTTCATCGATGATCCAAAACATCGCCGCCTAACAGGCCGCCCCCCTTTTCAATGAACGAGGCCGCGCTCCCGAAAAACAGCGTGGAGGCGCCGCCCATGCGTAGTATATGAGTGGCATTTTTTACGGATGCGTCAATGTCGTGTGATATCATGACAATAGTCATGCCTCCGCCGTTTAACTGCCGTATCAGATCGTACATCCCCGCCGACGCCCCAATGTCGAGGCCCGCAGCAGGCTCGTCCAGCAAGAGCAGCGCGCGAGCCGCGCACAGCGCGCGCGCGAGCAGCACCCGCTGCTGCTGGCCCCCGGACAGATCGCGGTAGCAGCGCTTAGCAAGCCGCGCGACGCCGAGTTTTTCCATATTCTGGTCCGCGATGCGCTTTTCGGCTTCGTTATAGAATGGGCGCAACCCGCAGCGGTTCATGCAGCCGGATCGGACCACCTCCCTGACGGTCGCGGGAAAGTCCTTCTGTACCGCCGTCTGCTGGGGCATATAGCCTATCTCCCTGGGCGAAAGGCCGTCCCCCATCACGATCCGCCCGGCCACCGGCGCCTGGAGGGCCAGCATTGTCCTCATCAGGGTGCTTTTGCCCGAGCCGTTCTCCCCGACGATGCACAAATAGTCCCCGGCGGACACGTCAAACGACAGACCGGACACAATTTCCTTGCCCTCATATCCGAGCGTCAGTTTTTGGCAGCTCAATAACGGCACGCTTAACCCCTCTAGCTCAACGCCTCTTTGAGTACTTCAAGATTACTTTCCATGATGGACAGGTAGGTGACCGCGCCGCCGGCGCCGATTGCTTCGCTTTCTATTACGGACTGCATCGCGTCCAGCGTGAGTATTTGCTGGTTTTTGGCCGCCGTGTTGTTTATGACCGCTTTTGCAATCGATTGATCGGCGCTCTCCGTGACCATGACCTTGCTAAGGCCCAGTTCATCTATTTTGTCGGACAGAAAAACAATGGTGGCAAAGCTCGCCTCCGTTTCCGCCGAGCACCCAGGGAAAGCCGCGCTGTATTCCAGCCCGTAGTCGTCCACCATGTAGCGGAATGGAAAACGGTCCGCAAAGCACAAAGCCTTAACAGGCGACCCGTCCACTACCTTCCGGTATCCGGCGTCTAGGCGCCTGAGCTCTTCGGTATACGCCAGCCTGTTCGCCTCGTACATATCGGCCGCGCCGCCGTCCAGCAACGCAAGCGCGCCCGCGATGACAGCGCAGAGCTTTTCCGCATTATGCAGCGAGAGCCATATATGTTCGTCAAAATCCCCGTCTTTATGGTCCGTGCGGTCGCCGTCGCCATAATCGCCGCTGTCGCTATGACCGCCTGCATCGCCATTATGGTCCGCGTGGTCGCCGTCTCGATCGTCGCGGTCACCGTCGCCATCGCCATCATCATCATCTTCGGCTTCCATGCCCTCGGCTATCTCTTCGATTTTTACCCCGGCGCCCAGTTCCTCTATCAGGTTTATCTTAATCATGTTTTGGTTTTTCGCCTCGGCCAGCGCCCCCGTCACCCATTGATCGGACTCGCCGCCAATGTAAATAAACAAATCGCAGCCCGATATCGTGACCATGTCGCCGACCGACGGCTGATAGTTGTGCAGGTCGATCCTGTTTTTCAACAGCAGCGTCAGCTCCACCTCGCTAAGCCTGTCGCCCAATAGCTGGCGCGTCCAGTCATAGTGTGGGAAGACCGTGCATACTATGCTGAGCTTCCGATCGGCTCCAGAAGTGCCAGCTCCGCCCGTTCCGCCCGCTCCGCCTACTTCGCCCTGCCCGCTCACATCGCCCTGCCCGCCCGCAGCGCCCGCAGCGCCCCCCGGGGAACAGCCGGACAGCCCGGAGCTGACCAATGCCACGGCCAACACAGCGGCGCCGCATTGCTTAAAGATACGCTTGCTGAACCGCTTTATGCATCGCCCGAATAGTTGTTTAATCGACAATACCTCCCTTGTTGCCTGCATCAAATTGTCAACTGTCGTGTTTGTCATGTTTTATGCATACAGCCGTCGCATATGCCGTACAGCACCGTTTTTAGCGAATTGACCACAAACGCGTGCTTGTCGGCCATGTGCCGTGCGATGTCGCCGAGCGCGTCGCACTCCAGATGTTGCAAAGCGCCGCAGCCCTCGCATTTTAAATGCAGGTGCTCCGCGCAGCCTTCGTCGCTCTCTATGTATTGGTAGCACGCGCCGGATGTACCATCGGTGAGGAACTTGCGCAATTTACCGGCCCCGACCAGTTCTTCCAGATGGCGGTATACGGTCGCGCGCCCAATCTGGGCGCCTGTCAGCCTAAAATGATTGTATATCTGCGCAGCGGTCGCGTGTTCGCCACCCAGCGCCGCGACATGGCCATATATTATGTCGCGCTGCTTTGTGTTATATTTTTCCGGCCGCGCCATATTTACGCCCCCTCCCTGCCAAATCGATGCATCCCCTTTTAATTTGATATACTGTCCCATTTTAGCTCACGAACGCGTATTTGTCAACATGCGAAAAAATAGAAAAAAAGGAGCGGTTCAAGGCGCACGGGCTTTTATTCCCCTGCGCTTGACCGCCCCTACATTTTAAAACAATTACCTTATAGCCGCCCTATCATAAGGCAGCCCTACCATAATGCCGCCCTACCATGGGCATATATTACTCTCATTGATCAGTGTCAGGCCTGTGCCATCTGCTCGGACGCGGTAGTGCGCGACATACTCGTCGTGGCCGCGCCAGCCGTCTTGGTCAACATATCCTTTTACATAGATTGTGAAGAACACATAGCCGCCGTCGGGCTGTACGTTCCTGAAATATGAGTAGTAGAAATGCTCAAATTCAGGCAGCCATTCCCAGTCAAAGAGCAAGACGTCCTCTGCGCTACCGGGAGTGCCGGGCGCACCGGGCGCGGCGCGGCTGCGCAGGGCGCTTGTATCAAAGTCCAAGCTGCCGTCATAATATAACCGCCCGCCCGCGCAGTTCAGCAAACTATAAATATCGGATCCAAGGTACTCCTTAACCGACAAATCGCCGAGCGATATGCGCTGGCCGCCATAGACATTTTCGTTGGGCGGCTCGTCCGACGTGGCGTTATAGTAGAGCCACCCATCCATGATGAAGAACTCGGTGCTTTCAAGCGCCATTATCCACTCGGCTGCGCTGCCGTCCCGCCTGACGCGCGCCAGGCCCCCGAAGAAGAAGCCCGCGCTGCCTTGGTGGTTTCCGACGGTCATATATATCCATCCGGGGGCCAACTCCATATGCTGGATATAATCGTCCCCACTATAATTATACTCTTCCAAGTCGTCGTGCAAGGCGGGTATCTCTGCCAGCTTGGCCAGGCCCGTGCCGTCGCTTTTCATTGTGTACAGAACGGCGTAATGCGTGGCGCCACCGTCAAAGGATATGTCTTGCAAATAAATCACGTCGCCTTCTTTATGGATGAATTCATATTTAACATGGCATAAAAAATGCTCGCCGCTGCCATCAAAATTTGATTTATACAGACCTTCGTCACCGAGGAAGGGCTTCGTATAATAGATTTCCCGCGCCTCATAGTCAACGTGGTTGATTGATGCCACAAAGAATTGCAGGTCGGCTTCCCCGTTTATGATATTTATGCGGTGCATCGCATAGTGCTGGTCCAGCCAGTTCGTGGCGATTAAATTGTCGTCTATGATATAAATATGGTCCGACATCCACTCCGTTTCGAGCAGCCTGTATTTTTCGGCGTCGCCCTCGCGCCGCACATAGATGCCGTATTTATATGACTCGCTCTGCGCGTCGTACTCTTCGGCGGAAAAATAGAAACAGTCGCCAAACTGGACCACAGCGCCGCCGTTGTTGTATATGGTATTGCCCACCGGCACGGGCAGAGGCCCCTGCGACTCGGAATCCTTGGCCTTACCGCTGTTGTCGCCGCTGCTATCGTCGCCCTCCTCCGTATAGCCCTTGCCTGTGTCGATTGTGATCATGTCCCTGTCGCCGTCCCAGTCCACGCCAAAATCCAGCGCCCTGCCTATGTCCCTGAGTTTGAAATAGTTGTTGCCTTCGATGATATAAGCTTCGAACCATGTCTGCTCGCCATCGAGGAAAATTTTTGAGCTTGTCGGCGCGGCGAGTTTGGCCTCCGCCCCTTTGCCCATCATCTCCCCGCCGACCGCAACGTACCCGCTGCCGGAGGTGATCGCAATGGAGTCGCCCGCTTCGTCCCAGCCGACGGCAAACTGTTTTGGCGAGCCGTCGAGCTGCAGCGCCAGGTCCCGCAGCTTAAAGTAGTTGTAGCCCGCGATGTTGTAAGCGTCAAACACAATGTCCCTGCCGTCTACAACCACGGTCGAAGCCGTAGGCGCCGCCGAGGCAGCCGACATGCCGGCGCCGGCTGACGACAATATGGAAGCGCAAGGCAAAATAAAAGCAACGATAGCGATAGTAATGGCGGCGGTGATTGTCTTATACTTCATTCTACGCATTTGCATACCTCAACTTATCATAATATTATGTAAATTCGTGGCATACTTTATAGCCACATAGCCACATGCATAACATGCTGCGCACATATACAGATGAATATATCATACCAAAATGATACCATATACTTGCCAATAAAGATTAATGATTTGATAAAACAATTAAATAATAAAACCATAGAAACTATCGAAACCATGAAACCATCGAAGTAAGACTGGAATGGAAAGAAATATTGACAGAACCTCACACACATGATAAGCTTTAAACATAAAAAGACTGCCGCTTGTCTTGGGCGGCTCAGTCCGATTTAATCGTTAGAGGCGCCTTAACATTAAGGCGCCTCCAATTATTTTTTCTTACGTAACAAAGTTACGCAAAGAGCAATAACCGCAACGATCAACATATCAAAAGCGAACAGCCCTTCATATGTAACCATTGGCGCCACCCCCTTCATCAGAGAGTGACCGAGCCGCCGAGCGACAGTCTTTATTTCATTATATATTATTTAACAAATTTTGTCAATTAAAGATTTATTTACCAGTTTTCTTATAGCAATCCCTATTGAAGTCCATGTTGACACGGTCCAACCTGCTTATTGTTAGTTAATGTGTTAATAATGTATAATTATAAACCGATGTATGTGTATCAGTTATGCGCTATGCAAAATGGATTGTTTACTGGGAGGCTCATATGGAATTGCGGGATTTTTTCGCGGAGAACCCGTCCGCCGCGCTGGCATTTTCAGGCGGGGTGGACTCGTCGTATCTTTTGTACGCCGCTATGAAATATGGCAAAGACATTAAAGCATATTATATAAACACGGCATTCCAGCCGGCCTTTGAGCTAAAAGACGCGATAGACGTCGCCGCCCATGTGGGCGCGAACATGATGGTAGTGGAACTGGACGTGCTCAAAGACAACAAGCTGATGGAAAACACGCCCGAGCGGTGCTATTTTTGCAAATATGTTATTTTCAATACGATGATAAAGCTGGCGGCCGCAGACGGGTACAAGCTGGTCATCGACGGCACGAACGCCTCCGACGACGCGGGAGACCGCGCCGGGATGCGGGCGCTCAACGAGCTGATGGTGCGCTCCCCGCTGCGCGAGTGCGGCCTTACGAAAGACATGATCCGAAAGCTGTCCAGGGAGGCCGGCCTACCCACATGGAACAAGCCCGCCTACGCTTGCCTCGCCACGCGCATCCCGTCCGGGCGCTCCATTTCGGCGGAGCTGCTCGAAAAGGTCGAGAAGGCCGAGGACGCCATGTTCGCGCTGGGCTTCACGGATTTTAGGGTGAGGGTCGAGGGCGACGCGGCGCGGCTGCAGTTGCCGCTGCCGCAAATGCCGGCGGCGCTGGAGAAGCGCGACGCTATATTGGGGGGGTTAAAACAGTACTTCCCGGTCGTTCTACTGGACATGGAAACGCGGTGAATGCGGCTGGCAGCGGGAGCAAGAGCGATTAGCGTGCGGGCTGGAAGCCCGCGTACCCAGGCGTCGCATTGCGGGCGAGGGCATGCTCATGGAATGAATGCATGGAGGCACTATGAACATTAGAAAGCGCACACTATGGATAACCACGACTGCGGTTTTTACCGCGCTCCTGATCGCAGTGCAGGCGGCCACGGCGCTGGTACCCCCGCCGTTCCGGCAGTTCGTCACGGGGACGCTGGTCAACTTGCTGCTAATACTCTCCGTTCTGACATGCGGGCCGTCTTCGGGGCTGACGGTCGCGGTCGTGTCGCCAATCTTCGCGCATATGTTCGGCATAGGCCCCATCCTGCCCATCGTGCCGTTTATCATAGCGGGCAACGCGGCGCTGGTTTCGATCTGGCACGGCATAGGCGGCAGAAAGTTCGCGGGCGCGTTTGTCGTGCGCGCAACGGCTGCGGCGGCTGCCGCCGTTGGTAAATTTTTTGTGTTGTATGTCGGCGTGGTCATGATCGCCGTGCCTGTCTTGTTGGACCTCTCCGAGCAGCAGGCGTCCGTCCTGTCCGGCATGTTTTCCGTACCCCAGTTGTTCACCGCGCTGGCCGGCGGCGCCGTCGCCATTGCAGTATTGCCTGTCGTTGAAAAGGCGCGTTCGGCAAAATCCGCATAATGTAATCCAACCATATTCACCATAATCAAACGTAAATTTTAGCGGACGGCCGGGGCGGCCGTCCCTACAGGGACCTACCAGTATTTTGTATGGACGACCGCCCCGGTCATCCGCACAGGGACTTATCTGTTTTTTTGTATGGACGACCGCTCCGGTCGTCCGCACAGGAACCTACCAGTATTTTATAGGTACGACCGCCCCGGTCGTCCGCTTTTCAAAATACCACAACCCATCTATACGCTCCCCACTTCTTTTTACGTATTTGCATTTATAAATACGCCAATTTTCCGCGCACATAAATACCGTCCGCCTTGCCCATGCCATGCCATATTATCGATCGCCGACTATTTTTTTGGCGCTAATTATCGTTTGTTGGCTATAAATATGGGTATATGAAATTTATATAAATTTCATGTCCTCATCAAAATAAAATCGGCATATTGCACTGCAAGCATATGGACAGCCAGCTATGCAATAAAACATATTACTAACTACTAACTAAAGGAAAGAGAACCGTATCCATGAAAAAGTTTCTAGAGTTGCGCGCCCCTGCCTTCCTTATATTTATGGCGTTCCTGGTCGCAGCCGCCGCCCCCCTCTCCGGCTGCGGGCAGGCCGGGGCGGGCGCCGCGAACGTGATCCTCAAGACATGGGCGCCCGCCAACCAGATCGAAAAGGGTACGATGGAAAAAATGTGCGCCATGTTCCAAGCCGCGCACCCGCAGTGGAACATCAGGTTCGTCAACGAAATCGTAGGCGAGGACAACGCGCTCACCGAAGTGTTGAAGGACGTGACCGAGGCTGCCGACGTGTTCTTCTTCGCCAACGACCAGATTGAGGACCTCCGGCACTCCGGCGCCATCGCCCGCCTGGGCGGCCCCACGGAGGAAATGGTGCATGCGACGATGCCGGATACGGTGGTCGACACGGTGGTCGTCGACGGCAAGACGTACGGCATCCCGTTCACGCACAACACGTTTTTTATGTACTACGACAAGACCCTGCTCGACGAGGGCGACATCGGCTCCCTGGATGCGATAATGGCCAAGCCCACCGCCGCCAACGTGTACAACTTCATGTTCAACCCGGCCGGCGGCTGGATGGGCGGCGCCTTTTACTATGGCGCGGGGCTGACCATATACGGCGAGGATCAGGTCAGCTATGAGGAGGGCTGCAACTGGAACAGCGAAACCGGCGTCGCTGTGACAAAGTACCTTATAGACTTGTTGCAAAACAGCAAATGCGTCCACGCGGACGACGCCAGCCCTAACGAGCTGGCCCGCGAAAACAGGTTGGGCGCTTGGTTCGATGGCGCGTGGAACTATGATCTATATAAAGACGTCCTGGGCGACGACCTCGGCTTAGCGCCGCTGCCCACGTTCAGCCCCGACGGCAACACATACCAGTTGCGCGGGTTTTATGGTTCCAAGGCCATCGGCGTGAACGCGCAGACGCGCTTCATGGAGCAGGCCGTCGCGTTCGCGGCGTTCCTGGGGAGCGAGGCCATGCAGGTCCTGCGGTTCGAGGAGAGCGCGCAGGTCCCCACCAACAGGGAGGCCGGCAAGACGGAAGCGGTGCTTTCCGACGAAGTGGCCGTCGTCATTATGCAGGAGGCGGAGATCGCTTCCGTCATGCAGCCGACCAACGCGAACTTCGGCGCCAACTACTGGGCGAACGCCGGGGCCCTGTTCACGGAGATAAAAAACGGCTCGACGAACCACGACAATGTCAGAGAAAAACTGGAAACATTCGCAAACGCGTTCGTCGTTGACTGATTAAATCGAGATAGGATGCCTCTATGAATAACAAATTAAAAAAGCCGGGCCCGCTGTCCTCCCTGTTCTTTTTCGAAGCCCTCCGCGAAGGCGGGGCGCAGGCCCGCCTGTCGCTGTTGATCTTTGGGTACGGCAGCCTGATGAAAAAGCAATTGGGCCGCTTTGTCCTTTTCATCGCGGCTGAGGTCGGGTACATTGCGTATATGGCGGCGAACGGCGTAAAATCGCTGCAAAACATGTCGTCCCTGGGCGTGGTGGAGCAGACCGAGGTATACAATGCCGCCAAGGGCATCTATGAGTACCCGCATGGCGACAACTCCATGCTCTTCCTCTTGTACGGCGTCGTCACCATCATGGTCACGCTGGTGTTCCTGTGCGTCATGATGGCCAGCGCGCGGTGCTCATACAGCTCCGACCTGCTTATAAAAGAAGGCAAGAAGCTGCCGACGCTCAGGGAGGACATAAGGTCGCTGCTCGATGGGAACCTGCACAAGCTGTTCCTCACCTGGCCCGTGTTCGGCGTGCTGATGTTCACCATCATCCCGTTGATATTCATGATACTCATAGCATTCACGAGTTTTGATCGGAACCACCAGCCGCCAGGCAACCTGTTCGAGTGGGTGGGGATGTCGAACTTTAGCGCGATGTTCTCGTCCGGGGGGTCGCTGGCCCAGACATTCTGGCCCATCCTGTCATGGACGCTGATATGGGCCGTGTTCGCGACGTCCACGAACTACATTCTGGGCATGCTGCTCGCCATCGTCATCAACCGGAAAGGCACCCGGTTCAAAAGCTTCTGGCGGTTCACGTTCGTGCTGTCAATCGCGATGCCCGCCTTCGTGAGCCTTTTGACGATGCGGACGATCTTCTCCAGCAACGGCGCGTTCAACATCCTGCTGCGCAATGTCGGGCTGCTGGCCGAGACGGGCAGCTTCGACTATTTCGGCGACCCGCTGGTGGCGAAGATAATGATCGTCCTGGTCAACATTTGGATTGGCGTCCCCTTCACCTTGCTGACCACGACGGGCATACTCAAAAACATACCGGCGGAGCTCTACGAGGCGGCCCAGGTAGACGGCTCGGGCCCAGCTCACACGTTCTTCAAGATCACGCTGCCCTACATCATATTTATCACGACGCCCTACCTTATAACAACGTTCGTCGGCAACATCAACAACTTCAACGTCATATTCCTGCTGACGGGCGGCGGCCCGGAGTCGCTCGAATACTACCACGCCGGCAAGACCGACTTGCTGGTGACGTGGCTGTACAAGCTGACCATACAGCACAAGGACTACAACCTGGGGTCGGTCATCAGCATCCTCGTGTTCATATTAATGGCGACCACCTCGCTGCTGGCGTACCGATTCACCGGCGCATACAAAAATGAGGAGGAGTTCAAAAAATGAGAACGCGAAAAATCCTTACGAACTCTGCCGTCCACGCCCTGCTGGCGGTGCTCAGCTTCATATGGCTGCTGCCCGTGGCGTTTGTCGTCCTGACCTCGCTGCGGGGCGAGAGCGGCGCGGAGAAGACCTATATAATACCGCAGGAGTTTACGCTGTCCAACTACACCAACCTCTTCACGTCCGGTACGCTAAACTACGCGCGCTGGTTCGGGAATACGCTGATCGTCGCCATATTCACATGCCTTTTGTCGTCGTTCTTCGTGCTGTGCGTGGCGTATGTCATGTCGCGGCTGCGCTTCGCCGCGCGCAAGCCCATTATGAACATCGCGCTCATTTTGGGCATGTTCCCGGGGTTCATGTCCATGATCGCCGTATATTATATCTTAAAAGGGTTCGGTTTTTTGAGCAGCGGGGAGATGAAGCTGTTCGCGCTGGTGCTCGTGTATTCCGGCGGCGCCGGGCTGGGGTTCTATATAACGAAGGGGTTTTTCGACACAATCCCGAACGCCCTGGACGAGGCCGCGTTCCTGGACGGCTGCACGAAATGGCAGGTGTTCACGCGCATCATCATGCCGATATCGAAGCCGATCGTCGTACTGACTATTATCACGAGCTTCATGGCGCCCTGGACGGACTTTATTTTCGCAAAGGTCATCCTCGGGCAGGACAGGGACTACTACACGATTGCGATAGGCCTGTGGACGATGCTGGAGAAGGAATTCATTGAATATTACTATACGCGCTTCTTCGCCGGCTGCGTGCTGATTTCCATCCCCATCGCCACATTGTTCCTGATCACGCAGAAGTTCTACGCCGAGAGCATGTCCGGCGCAGTCAAGGGCTGACGCGACGCCGAAGGCTGCGGCGCGATGAGGACATCGCGCCGCTTGTTTTATATATCGGTTTTAGTATCGGTACAGGTACTTAGGGTCGGCGGCGAGCAGCTCCGCCGTCATCCCGCGCAGCGGCTTCGCCCGGGCGAGGCGCGCCGTGGCGTCGCCGAACCGCCCCATGGTGAGGACTCCCCGGCTGGCGGCGGGCGCCTCCAGCTTGCTAAACGTGTCCGAGCCCAGCGGCGCCGAATGGCGGTACTGCGGGGTATATATGCGGTTCCCCTGATAGTTTATAACGTACAAGTCCGTCATTTTAGGCGAGATGGTGCCGTACGCGCCGTCCCACTCTTCTATGCCGTGCACGAACGTGTTGCATGTGTAGTTCACGCCGATCATCAATATTTGCGCGTCGCTCTCCCACAGCTTGTAATAGGCGCCGCCCTCGCCGCACGGCGTTTTGATATGCTCCTCGCCGGCCAGGAACTCCGCCGCTGCCGCGCCGCAGGCCGCGAGCGAGTGGGTGGGGTGCAGCGAGCGGAGCACGCCGGGGCGCTTTCGGAACAGTTCCGGCAGTATGCCGACGCAGACCGGCGTGTACAGCGCGTCCATCACAGGGTTTTCCTTGCCGACATTGCTCCAGGTGTGAGCGGGTAGCACCAAAAGGCCCGGCGCCATGTATTCCATAAACGCGTCCAGCACCGTGTCCGCGCGCCCGTTCACGTCCCCGATGGATTTGTACGAGAAGTGGGCCATCAGCGTACCCTTTGGGTCGACGCCCAAGGCCTTAAGAAAATCTTTTAAATCGTGTTTTGTGTACATACATCCAGCCTTTGATAATTTATACGATTATTTTAAACAAGGACGGCCGAAGGCGGCCGTCCTTGTTGTACCGTGTGTTTCGCGTTATTTCAATACGCCTTTTATGTAATTTATCGATTTGACCAGGCCCGGCGCCGGGTCCGTCGGGTACTCATATTCCACGGATACCATATACTTGAAACCCCAGTCCTTGAACTTGCGCAAAAGCTCGGCCGTCGGCGCGTCGCCGTCGCCTATCGGCAAGCACCCCCTGCCGCCTTTCATCGTGTCTTTGAAATGCGAGTGATATATCTTGTCCTTCAGGATTTCCGCCGCCGCCAGCGTGTCGTAGCACTGCTGGTTGTATATCCCGGTATCGAGGTTGGCGCCGACGAATTTGCGGTCTTTTATAAAATCCGCGACTTTTATCGGGCTCTCTATGTTGGGCAGCGGGTGATTCTCTATCGCGAACAGCATGCCGTACTTTTCCCCGACGCGCTCCAGTTCGTCGATTATTTCAACCGCCTCCGACTGTATGATGCAGCCTGTGAGCACCTTCGCCCCCAGTGCCTTGGCGAAAAGATACGATTTTTCTATGTCTGGGATGCCGCCCTTGCTCCATCCGCCGATGCAATATACAAATGACTGGAACCCCATGGCGCGGAGCTTCGCGGCAAGGCCCGCCGCCTGCTCTTCGCTGTACACTTTATACGAATACGTGGGCTCCCAAATTTCGAGGCTGTTGTAGCCCATGTCATAAATTTCCTTGGCCAGCCCCAAAAAATCGTCCTCTTTGAATTCCGCCCTCCACTTGTCGCTCATCGCGCCCCAGTTGAAGTCGTCGCTGCGCTGGTAGTTGTAGATGCGCATAAAATAGTTGCACGTAATCATTCCGATATTCATAGTTTTTCTCCTCACATTGTTTATAGTCTATATTTTGGCTTATTTCAGCCGCCCCATACCGGCATTCGGCCTATCCCTTGCTGGCTATGTATGCGTCCAACTGCTTCTGGTACTCCTCTATGACCCGATCGCAGCCTGCGGCGCGCATCTTGTCCATGGCCCTCTCGAAGTTGCCCTCGTACGGCAGCAACCCGAGTTTTATGGGCAGCAGCGAGGCGGTGTACTCCGCCATCAGGTTGGCCATCTCGGTCGACACAGGCTCCGAGTCGAAGTTGAAGCCCACCATCGGGCTGTAGACCATGTTGTCCGCGTGGATGTTGCCCAGCGTGTCTGCTTTTTGAATATCCGTCGACATATCGATGACATCGAAGCGGTGGAACTTGACATGCTCTATCATCCATGCGTCGAAGGCGTACAGGTTCTGGTTGTTTTCGTTCTTGATGCGCTCGTACATGTCAGGGCCAACTTCGTTCCACGTCACGCCCTTGACGCCGTGCAGCAGCAGGTCCTGGTTCTCCTTGCTGCTGTAGAGCCAATTTAAAAACAGTAGCGCGAGCTCGGGGTTGTTGGCGGTGGACGGTATGCCGTTGGAATTTAGCAGCGGCAGGTTACACAGATACGGCTTTTCCGGTTCAAAAACATACTGCTCTATTTCAACCGTCTCAATACCGGTCTGCTGGATGATGCCAGCGGGGTTGCCCGGGCCCGTCATGATGCACATCACAAAGTCGCCCTGATTGAGTATGTCGCTTCTGATGTCGTTGGGCAGGTTCAGCACGTCGGGGTGGATGAGGTTGTTTTTGTACATCTCGTGCATGAACTCCGTGTCCATCCTGAACTCATCTGATTCAAAGTACAAAGTCGCCTGGGCGTCCTGCGTTACTTTGAATATGCCGTCTTGCGATGCGTAGAACGGCCATGTGTCGTATAAGCGGTGGAACGCGACGGGGCAGCGGGTCGCGGAATGCTCGAATATATACCGTTCGATGCCGTCCTGGTCCTTCCACATCTGCTGGAAAACCGGCAGGATTTCTATAGCCTCCGCATGGGACTGCGGGTACGGAAGGCCAAATTCATCGAACTTGTCCTTGCGCAGGTTGATTTTGCCCTCGCCGTCGCCGGAGTTGTCGCGCCAGAACGCGGGAATGCTGTATATCGTCCCGCCCACGGTCGCGCAGTCCCACAGCACTTGCTCAAACAGATCAAACAGCTCCGGCGCGTACTGCGGTATGAGGTCGTCCAGCGGCGTCAGCCCGCCCCGGCCGGCGTATACCGACGTCGGTATGTAGTCCTCCATGATGTGCAGCAGCTCGAACTCGTCGCCGCTGGAGAGCATGATGTTGATTTTGTTGACCCATTGGTCCCACGGGGCATAAATGGGCTCAAAGATAACGGGCACGCCGTCCTGCGCCAGCTTTTCGTTGATGACGGCGTTCATTTCGTCGCCCATTATCTTGGAGCTGCCGGGCATGTAGTAGCGCATCGGCTTTGCGTCCAGCGCGGGGGCTGGATCAGCCGCCGCCGCTGCAGCAGTCGTGGTGGCCGCTGCCGCTGCCGTTGTGGCTGCGGCCGTCGTGCCGGCTGCACCTGCGGCGGCCGTGGTGGCGGCCTCGGTGGCGGCAGCGGCGGCAGCCGCCGTGGTCGCCGCCGCTGCGGCTGTCGTGGCTGCGGCTGTCGTTGCGCCGCCCGCCTGGTTCCCCGTCCCGCAGGCGGCAACCGTTAGCAGCAGCATGCATACTGAAAGTAGTAATGCGATTTTCCTTTTCATGTAACCTCCCAAAAATGATTTATTATTACAAATGAATTATCATATCAGCCTTTGACGCCGCCGATTATCAGGCCCCTCACGAAGTACCTTTGCAGATACGGGTACAAAAATATGATCGGGCCGATTGTGACGATTGTCGTCGCCATCTTCAAGGACTCGCCCGGCAGATCCGCGACGGGCACATTGGGGTCCAGGCGCTGCAGAGCGGCAATCTCCGACTGCAGCCTGTACAGCATGTACTGCAGCGGGAACAGTTTGTGGTCGTTCACCAGCATGATGGCGTTGAACCAGTCGTTCCAGTACCCGACCCCGTAAAACAGCGTGACGGTCGCTAGGACGGGCAGCGAGAGCGGAAAGTATATGCGCATGCATATGACGATGTCGCTCGCCCCGTCGATCTTCGCCGAGTCGAGCAGAGAATCGGGCAGGCTGCGCATGTAATTGCGGCACAGGAACATATTAAAGGGCGAGAACATGAGCGACGGGACGATGAGCGCGAGTATATTGTCCATCAGACCGAGGCTCCTGCACATCATGTACCAGGGCACGAGCCCCGCGTTGAACACCATCGGCACAAAAAAGTATATCGCCAGCGTGTTCCGCCTCGCGACATTTTTATTCGCCAGGGCGAACGCCGCCATGCCCGTGATCAGCACCGCCATCAGCGTCCCCGCGACCGTGACCAGCCCCGATATGCCGTATGCCGGGACTACGGACGAGTACGGCGAAAAAATGATTTTGTAGGCAGACAGCGAAAAATCCTTCGGTATCAACTGGTAGCCGTATTGTTTTATCGAAGCGTCCGTACTGATGGATATCATGAGGACCAAAATCAGCGGGAGCGCGCAGGCGGCGGCCAGCACTGATATGAATATGTGGTTGAACACCTTGAACGGGGTGATTTTGTCAATGCGGTTCTGTATCGGTATCCTTGCACTCATCGGCGCCTCCTAAAATATTGCCCCGTCGGGGAACAGCTTCCTTACGAGATGGTTGGAAAAGAACACCATCAAAAACCCGACCAGCGCCTGGTAGAGGCCGACGGCCATGGCGTTTGCGGGGTCCCCCGTCTGCCTGAGGGCGCGGAACACGTATGTGTCGATGACGTCGGTCGTCTCCATGAGGATGCCGTTGTCGCCGACCAGGGCGTATATCATCTGGAAATCGCCGTAGAATATCCGGCCGATGGATAGCAGCGTCAAAATGCAGATGGTCGGCGTCAGCAGCGGGAGCGTTATGAAAAACGTCTGCTGCAGCCTTGTCGCGCCGTCTATTCTGGCCGCCTCGTACAGGCCCTCGTCGAAGCCTGTGATCGTAGCCATATATATGACCGAGCTCATGCCCATCCCTTTCCACAGCCTGATTATAGTCAGCACGGGCGGCCAGTAGGAAGCGTTGGTGTACATGTTCACAGGTTCCGCGCCGAACGATTGCAATATGGTGTTGAGCCAGCCGTAGCGCTGCGAAAAGAACGCGTACGCTATATAGCTGACGATGACCCACGAAATGAAATTCGGGAACAGGAGGGACGCCTGGTTGATCCTAAGATACACCTTGCTCCTCACCTCGTTGAGCAAAAGGGCCAGCGAGACCGCCACGAATGTGCCCGAGGACAAAAAGAGTATATTCAAAAAAATCGTGTTGAACGTGACGAGGCCCGCGCGCGCCGAGGCGAAAAAAAATTCGAAATTTTTAAAGCCGATGAATTCGGAGCGGAACAGCCCCGTCCTGTAGTTGTACTTTTGGAACGCCATCATGATGTACGGCAGCGTCAGATAGTTGAAAATAAAGACATACGCCATAGCCGGCAGGGCCAGCGCGTAGGAAAAAGGGTTCCTCATGATGTCGCGCAGCATGGGTACGCGCTTTCGTTTGATTTTTGCGCCTTTTTCGGCTCCAATAGCAGACAACCGAACCACCTCCATCTATCCATCTATCCAATTGCTTATGCGACGCAAAGCATGTCGCAGTACATTCGATGCTAATGAATCATGTATATACTACATAAAAAAAAGAAGCAATTCAAGAAGATGCTGTCAATTTGCTGCATATCAGACAAGATCAGACAAGAACAGACAAGATTAGACAAGATCAGACAATATATGGTCTCTCGTCCGTTAATGTCCGGACAGGAACAGCGCCGCAGTCCCGGGGATTTTTGCGTGGGACCGCGGCGCCGTCTCGGAAGAAATATGAGGTATCAGGGCCCCAGGGGCTATCAGGGCCCTAGGGGCTATCAATGGCCGGCGTCGACAAAAACACGCTTGGCGCCGGGGACGGCGCCGCCCTTTAACACGGCGAGCGCCCTGTCGTAATATTCGCGCACCTCGTACAGGTTCTCGAACTTTGTGCTGATCCCGGCGTATAGATCGTACCGCTCAAACGGGTCGTCGGCCAGATTTATAAATATCTTTTCGTCAAAAACCGGATTGATTGAGCTCATTATCATGACAATATAGCCCGAATAAACGGCTAGCTTGAACGAGCCAAACGTTTCTTTTAGCGCGCCCTTCAAAAACGCCAGCTTGTCCCCGCCGGCGTCATAGCGCGACGCGTCGACCACCGCCACATACAGATAGTCCTCAAACCCATTGTACAGTATCTGTATATGCGGGGTATAGATAACCGGCTCTTTGATTATCCCGTCGAGCAGCTTGCATATCTTGTCCTCGTAGTAGTCGAATCCATACGCATTGTAATAGTCGTCGTCATGTATGGCGCTTGACACCTTGCTCGCCAGCAATTCGAACGCCTCGGAATCCCCCTCGACGAATGGGGTGCGCGAGCACATCAGGATAGAGGCGACCTTTATGTCGTCAGCGTTGAATATGTATGCCAGTATCCTGTCGTATTTTAGTTTCGGGCTTTTTAGTACCACCATCTTGCTCGCGTTGGCCGTGTCCTCCGTAAAGTATTCGCGCGCGAAGAACATTTGCGTTTCCATGCTGAACGTGCCCGTCGCCAAAAGCTCGCTCCACAGCGGATCGTCCGGCAGCTCGTCTGTGTATGCGACGAGCGAGTAGTTGGTGTCGAACATGACTATTGGGTTGTCAAAAATTTCATCTGCGGCGTCTAGCAAAAACTGCACGCCCCGCCCACCGTCCAGGTTCCTGATTTTCGTTATTTTATCCATTTGCGATTGGCCCCCCCCCTGACCCAGATTATATAATAACGCAAGCAGCGCCATTACAGCTATACTCGCTCAAATAGATATGCCGGCCCCCGCCGCCTGACATACCGTCATTTAAGACGCGCAGGGCGTCTTCATAATAGTCGCGTAATTCATATAAGTTCTCGAAACAGCCGCTAATGCCCGTATGAAGGTTATATTTTTGAAAAGGGTTGTTGGGTATGTTAAAAAACAGCCTTTCGTCTATTTTTTTCAATTTCGAGCTCATTATCATGACGATATAGTTGTCATATACGGCAAATTTAAATGTACGGTACATGCGTTCCAGGAGAAATCTATAATATATAGCGTTGTTGGGGTGGAGGTTGCTCTCCGACACGCTGATGACCGCAAGATACAGGTAGTCCTCGAACCCGTCGTACAGGATCTGTACATGCGGCGTATAAATGGCGCGCTCCGTAATGAGCCCGTCCAGCAGGCTAATGATCATTTTTTCGTGGTACGCTTTCGCGAAATAGACATAATAGTCCACATGCTGTATTTCGTTTCTCATTTTGTCCAAAAATGCCTCGAAGGCCGAAGTGAGCTCCGCGTCAAAGGGCGCTTCAACCTCATACATGCTGATGACGGCGATCTTGATTCTGTCTTTACTGTATACATATCCCATCATCCTGGCGTAGTTCAGTCGCTCGCTTTTCAAAACGGCGGATTTTTTCACGTTGGCGGCGTGTTCGGTAAAATACTCCCTTGCGAAAAATTGCTGCGTCTCTATGCCGAATGTGCCGGTGGTCGTCAGCTCAATCCACACGGGGTCGTCCATAGGGACTTCGGTGTATGCGATCAGGTTATAGTTCGTGTCGAACATGCATAATGGGTTCCCCAGGATGCGATGAGCGGAATCCAGCAGGTATTGTATACCCATGCCATTTTCCAATATCTCTATCTGCATCGCTTTGCTCATCGTCCAGCCTGCCTTTCGGTAATGGGCAGGATCCATCCCCAGCATGCGCGGGCCGCGCGTTTCGGCGTGTTAAACAGTCAGTTAACAGTCAGTTAAACAGTCAATGGTAAACATGGATTTCCAGTGCCTGTATGCGTTGCGCCTTGGCGCGGTTCTGCCCTTTCAATCATTATACATACTAACGTACATTAGTCAAGCGTTTTATAACAAAAAATTTTTTTTAAATTACAATTATAGCAACATGCACAATTGCTAGCGCAAAGGTTCTACATGCACTTGCGGTGCGAGCGACACAAATGCTATACTTTTTATGAAGATTATGCCTGCAGTGTTTTGCATGTGTTTAGAATGTGTTTAGAATGTGATTAGCTAGTCAAATAAACGTACGCAAGAGGAAGGTCAATAAACAAATGATGCGAAAATTATGTATTGTTATGGTCGCCGTTTTTATAGCTGCCGCAGTATTTGCCGTTACGCCGTTCGGAGCGACCGCCGCTGCAGAAGTGGCTGA
The DNA here is from genome assembly GCA_009777515.1 of Oscillospiraceae bacterium. GTDB lineage: Bacteria > Bacillota > Clostridia > WRLR01 > WRLR01 > WRLR01. The sequence goes on from WRLR01000011.1 coordinate 53,018, forward strand.
GGGCGCAGCCGGGGCGGATGGCGCCGTGAACGTGGACGGGGCCGGAGCGGATGGTACGGCGGACGGCGCAGAGGGCACGGCGGCTGGCGCCGGAAATACGGCGGCCGGCGCCGGAGACGCAGGTGCGCCTTCGGTGCGCAGGGCGCGGCCATCTGGCGTCTCGCTGAGCGACGCTGTGGCCACTGCGGAAAAAATGTATTATTGCGGCGAGCTGTATTTGTTTGCCGACAGCATGATAAAGTCCAACTACGAACTGGCGTCGATAGCGGCGGACATCAAAGACTCGCTCGGGACTGATGCATTGGCCAGAAACCGGACGCGGCTGAACGCGCTGACCAGGAAGTACAACACATTGTGCGATACATACAACTCATGGGTTGACGTAAAGGCCGATCTCGAATTTTTTATCGATACTATCGGGGCGCGCAATGTTTTTACTAAGTCGCAGCTTCAAACAGTTTATAAGCGGACGCTTACGGTCATAAACGATACGCAAGGCTTGCTGGAAGCGGCCCGCGAGCATTATAACGATCCGACGGCAACGTCGAGGCGCGATCTCACGGGCGCTGCCGACAAGGTCATCGCAGCAGCGGCTGTTGCGGCCAACGCGGCAGCGCCATGCGCCAGCTCCTCCATCGCCGCCTACCGCAGCCTGTTCGACCAGTTTGCGCAACAGGCGGGCATCGAAACGGAATACAAAACATGGCAACCCCCCGAATAGGGGCGAAATTTACGTCTTACATCTGTTCGAGCGCCGTTATACCAAGCAACCGCATGCCCGTCCCCAGCAGCTCGCGCGTGGCTCGGCACAGGTGCAGCCGCGCCTCCCGGACGCCAAGCGGCGAGTCGATGAAACTGTGCATGTTGTACAGCTTGTTGAACGCCCGCGCGATCCCGAATATGCGACGCGTCAATATGGACGGCTCGTACTTATCCGCCGCGTCCGCGATGGCGTCGGGCAGCAGGCTTAGCGCGACCGTCAGCTCAAACTCCTCGGCCTCGGCCAGCTTCGCGTAGTCCGCCCGCTCCGGCACGCCCCCGGCTTTTTGCAACACACTCGACGCGCGCGCGTATGTGTACTGCAGGTACGGGCCTGAGTCCCCGTCTGTGTCAAGCATCTCGTCCCATTTGAACACCATGTCCCGCTCCCTGCCGTTTTTCAAAAACGCGTACACTATAGCCCCCACGCCCACGGCTTCTGCGACCATCGCCGGATCGCCGACCCCGCGCCCCTCGTCGATCATGGCCGCCGCCCGCTTGACCGATTCGTCCAGCAGCTCCTCCAGCTCGATGATCTCGCCCTCGCGCGTCGCCATCTTCCTGCCAGGGAGCCGCACCTGCCCAAAGCTGACATGCACGCAGTCGGAGACCCAATCGTATCCCATCAGGCCCAGCACCGTAAACAACTGATTGAAATGCAGTTTCTGCGGCGAGCCGACGACATAGATATTTTTATCGAAATCATATGTGCGCTTGCGGTACAGCGCCGCCGCCAAATCGCGCGTCGCGTATATCGTGGCGCCGTCGGACTTGATTATAATGTACGGGATGAGGCCATGGGCGGACAGGTCCACGACACGCGCCCCCTCGCTCTCCACCAGCAGGCTGCGCGCCTCCAGCAACTCTACAACCTCTCCCATCTTATCGATGTAGAAGCTCTCGCCGTCATATGTATCGAAGCTTATGCCCAGCCGCTTGTACAGCCTCTCGAACTCCGTAATGGAAAAGTCGCGGAACTCCTTCCACTGCGCCACGATGTCCGGCTCGCCCTGCTCGAGCCGTAAAAACATCTCCCGTGCCTCGTCCTCCAGCTCGGGCATGTCCTTTGCTTCTTTGTGGAACAGAACGTATACGCGCAGCAGCTCGTTCATCGTGTCTGCTGCCAACGCCTTTGCGTCGCCCCAGCGGCGGTATGCGCATATGAGCTTGCCGAACTGCGTCCCCCAATCGCCTATGTGGTTGACCGAGACCGTTTCATAGCCCAGAAAGTCGTATATGCGCTTGATGGCGCCGCCTATCGCGGTGGAGCACAGATGCCCGACGTGGAAGGGTTTTGCCACATTGGGCGCGGAGTAATCTATGACGATCTTTTTGCCGGCGCCATGATCCGACGAGCCATAACGCCCGCCAGCCTGCGATATTTCTGTGAGCGATTGTTCCATGAATGCGGCGCGGTTGATAAATACATTCAGATAACCGCCTTCCGCCCGGCACGACGCTATGTAGCGATTGTATTCCGGCTTAGCCAGCCTTTTATCCAGAGCATCTGCCATATCTTTCGCGATTTCAGCCGGAGACTTTTTAAGCTCCTTCGACAGTTTAAAGCACGGGAACGCAAAGTCCCCCATTTCCCTCGAAGGCGGCACTTCCAAGCCATGCACGACGGTTTCGTTATCTATGCCATTGGCGGCGGCAACAAGCCCCGCCACTTCGTTTTTGAAAATCATTTTATTTACCTCACGAATATTTCGGTTTATATGCCAAATTCGTCTAACGAGATGCTGAACGCGCCCGTGTAGTCCCGCAAAAACATTGCCACTTCCGGCAACTCGAGCGCGTCCAGCTTGGCTCGGATAGATCGCGCTGCGGTAGCGAACTCCGTATTGCCACCGGCGATCTCCTCCAGGCATTTGACATACGCGCATATGGTATCGGCCGCTTTGACGAGCTGCCAAAGCTCCGCTTCATCGTCGCGCACGGATTCTTCCCCGCGCACGGATTCCTCCCCGCGCACGGATTTCTCCCCGCGCATAGATTCCTCCCCACGCATGGCATCGGCGCCATCACTATACAATATCTTTTTGTACTGCAGCCGCAGCGCTTCGGGCAGCATGGACAAAAGCCGCTCCTTGGCAGCGTCGCCAACCGCCCGGTACGCGCCCAGGATGCTCTCGTTGAAATATTTCACCGGCGTGGGCATATCCCCCGTCAGTATCTCGTCGCAATCGTGGAACATGGCCAATACCGCCGCCCTGTCCGCGTCGGCGCGCCCACCGAAATACGTGTTGCGCATCAGGGCGAGCGCGTGCGCTATCACGGCGACTTGCAAACTGTGTTCTTGTATGTTCTCGCTGCGGTTGTTCCGCATGAGCCCCCATCGGTTGATGTACTTCATACGCGAGAGCATCGCGTAGAACTGGTATTGCAGCGCCGGGCCGTTGTCCTGCGGCATAGTAATGACCACCTATAATTAAAATTTAAATAATATGAGCGCGGGTACACCGTAAAACTCCAGACGCGCATTGCGCGCGCGTGTGTCCGCTCTACGGGGCTGGGTTTGTCAGGACGACCCGGATCTCGCCCTCGGCTGCGACCTTGCCGTCCACCTTGGCGCAGACCTTGACCTTGTGCACGCCCATTTTACCGGAGACGAACTCCGCTTCCATGATAAGCACGTCGCCAGGCACGACTTGTTTTTTGAATTTCATGCCGTCTATGCCAGCAAAAAGGCCCAGCTTGCCCTTGTTCTGCTCCAGCGACAGGCCCGCCACCCCCGCCACCTGCGCCATAGCCTCGACAATCAGCACGCCCGGCATAATGGGATTACCCGGAAAGTGCCCGGGAAAAAAGGGCTCGTTGGCGGTAACGTTTTTAATCCCGACCGCCCGGACGCCAGGCTCCACTTCCAATATCCTGTCCACCAATAAAAACGGGTACCTGTGCGGGATGATATCCATAATTTCAACATTAGTCAGCATTATATGCCCCCTCGACTTCATTGTAATTTATTGCTGTGATATGATAATTGTCTATTATACCTATAAAAAGGAGGCCGCCGAGCCGGGCTCGGTCAAACGATATGAATATTATACCAGATAAACCCGGAAAAACACCGAGCTATTTTTGCACGTGGAGCTCGCAGTACGCTTCTATCGCCGAAGAAAGAAAACGCAACCCACTCAAGTTCATCGGCAACAAAGCCGCCGAATACGCCCGTTCCAGCTTGAACGACGAAACTGTGTTCGGCGTCTCCGGTATGGCGGAACAACATAAAAAAATACAGAGCGACTTGTATTTCGTGCTGGACGACGGATGGGACGTGCCCTATGGGGTGCATGAAAGCACGCACAAGCCAGAGTTCGGCTCCCTGCTACTCGACGAGGAGCGCTTCCCATCGTGTGCCGGCGCACCAACAGAGCGGCTGCGTAAAATGGACGAGCGCTTAAAATCGTTCGGCTGGAGGGGCGCCGGCTTGTGGGTCGCCGCGCAGGCCAGGGGCGAGAGCGAGGGCAATGTGCTCGACGCCAAGCAAGCCGAGGTGTACTGGAGCGAGCGAATAGGCTGGTGCCGTGAGGCGGGCATAAATTATTGGAAAGTCGACTGGGGCCTGCATTGCATCAGCGTGGATTTCCGCAGAATGCTCTGTCGGCTGGGCAGACAGGGGCATCCTGGGCTTTTAATCGAGCAATGCAGGTGCATGCGCCCCACCAACCAGGACGCCGATGGGCGGTTCGCAGGTTGGGAGCCGGTCGCGGGCGAATGCCGAGATATCTTTTCATTTAGCGACATATTCCGCTCATATGACGTAACGCGCCCCTTTTCGGTTGTTTCAACGCTCGATCGCATAGCGTTTTTACTCCAGTCGCACGTCGACATAGAGGCGGCGGGCATGATCAACAGCGAGGACGAGCTCTATTTGGGCGCGGCGCTGGGCTGCACGCTGGGTATCATGCGATCCGGTTACGGCGTCGCAACCCCAGCCAAGCCGTTGGACGAAGCCGTCAGGGCGGTGCGCTGGCAGCGAATCGCACCGGCTTTTGGTGCTAAAGAAACCCCTGTACAAGTAAGCGACGAGTTATTACGTGAGTCGTGGTTTTTTGAAGCTGGGGCGACCTGGGCATTAGAGCTGCAGGACAAAGAAGTGACGCAAAGCGGCCCATCCGTCATATCGAGGGGCATGCCGCTCCCGCACATATCGAACTATACAGACAGGCCACCCTTTATCGTCGCTGCTAAAAACCCCAACGGGGCCGTGTCGATTGCGACTTTACGCAGGACATACCCCGACCGCTACGAAACGCCTATATGCGCTGTCGAGCTCGACGTCGGGCAGGGCTCGCAACCTATCGGAATATTCGGCCATTATGGGCAGCTCACGCTCGAGTTCGACGACAGCGTCGCAGAGAAGACCGTCTATGCCCAAGATATGGCTGGGGATACTGCGTTTGATATTACCTCGTCGGTAAAACGCGATGGCAAACGCCTCGTCATTCCTGGCAAATTGATAGATCAAGCTGGGACGTCCTGCGCGTCTCCGAACGATAAGTCAGAACCCGGGTTGGTCATAGCGTTAGGATAATACAAGTATTGATTAATTATTCTTATAAAGTTTATGCATAATATTCAATGTAATCAATAAATAAACTGGCGAAATTGTATAACAAAATTGTTTGACAAATTTTCTTAATAATAATATGATTACGTTCTCATGTATGCAGCTAATCGCCGTGTAGGGGCGCACGTTGCGCGTCCGAGCCCGTAATTTGACCCGGTATAATGCGGGAGGGGGGGTTCGTGCATTGAATCACAAGGAGTCCCTGGGGAGGACAATAAAAAGGCAGTTTTCCGTCCATGTGTTCGTGTGGATGGGGTTAATATTTTTATTAATTTTCAGCATTATACCCTTGCTAGGCATCGTCATCGCTTTCAAAGACTATAAAATCACAACTGGGTTCGCCGGTATGTTCACCAGCCCGCTGGTCGGGCTAAAGCACTTTAGCGCCCTGCTTAATGACCGGAAATTTATCCCGTTGTTGGAAAACACGCTGACCATAAGCATAATGAAACTGCTGCTGGGCTTCCCGCTCGCCGTGTTTTTTGCGATCATGATAGCGGAAATGCGGTTCATGGTCTTTAAAAGGGTTGTCCAGACCGTGAGTTATCTGCCCCACTTTATATCGTGGGTCATCACGGCGGGCGTGCTGTTCACCTTCTTTTCCACACAGTTCGGCGTAGTCAATGAAGTATTATTAAAATACAACCTCATCAGCGAGCCCATAAAAATTTTAATGGAGCCCAAATCCTACTACAACCTGGCGGTATGGAGCGATATTTGGAAGGAGTGCGGCTACAGTTCGATCATTTTCCTCGCCGCCATCATGGGCGTGGACGCGGCGCTGTACGAGAGCGCGGCGATCGACGGTGCTGGTCGGTTGAGGCGGATATGGCATATTACGCTGCCGTCCATCCAGGGCGCCATCGGCGTAGTCCTTATCCTCAGGGTCGGAAGGCTGATGTCCGGTAACTTCGACCAGTCCATGATGCTCGGCAATAACATGAACCTCAGCCGCGCGGAGGTGTTCGAACGCTTCATTTTCACAACGGGGCTCGCGGAGGCGCGCTATTCGTTCGCAACTGCGGCAGGGCTGTTCCAATCGATCATTGCGTTCTCGCTCGTGCTCGTGACAAATATGATTGCCAGAAAATATTCAGAGGTATCATTGTTTGATTAATTAATTTAATGACATGGGCGCGGATGAAACGGCAGTCTCAGCCGTGGTAACAGGCGCTTCTGGGGTATTTAAAGGAATATGCTCGATATTGGGGCTGGGCGTGTTTTTAACAGCAAGCATATAAAAATAATTTTCGCAATAAAACAAAAAAACAATGAAAAATCTTGGGAGGCCCCGAAATGACCTCTATGAACGTATCGAGAACAAAAAATAAGATACGGTGGACAGCCGAAGATATTTCAATTGAAACCATATCATTGATTATCGGTATATTCATTTTTATCGTCACGCTGTATCCATTTTATTATTGCCTTATCCTGTCACTCAACGAGGGGCGGGACGCGACAATGGGCGGCATATATTTTTGGCCCAGGGCCTTTACGTTTAGGAACTACACGCGCTTCTTTACCGATGTAGGCTGGCTCAACGCCATATGGATATCGGTTTCGAAGACCGCGCTAGGGACATGCCTGTGCCTGTTCTTTACATGCCTTATAGCCTACGGTCTTTCCTACCCAGGCCTCGCGCTGCGCAACACATATGGAAAAATTTTTTTGTTCTGCATGTACTTCAACGCCGGCTTGATCCCCACATACATGGTCATCCGGTCGCTTGGGCTGACCAACAATTTTTTGGTATACATCATACCATCGATGTTCTCGATATACTTTTGCATCTTGGCACGCTCGTTTTTCAAGAGCATCCCGTTTGAGCTTGTGGAATCGGCAAAGCTGGACGGGGCATCGGACTTCTTTGTGTTTGTCAGGATCATCATCCCGCTCTCCAAACCGCTTTTAGCGACGCTGGCTCTGTATACGGCTGTGGAGCGCTGGAACGCGTGGTCTGACACTGCGTTTTACGCACCGACTAATAAAAACCTGCGCTCGCTGTCTTTTATGATGCGCAACGTTATACTACAAACAGTCACCTCGCCGTCCATGTCGGCGGAGGAGCTGGCTGCCAGGGCAGCGGCGGGCGTGACGGAGACAGCCAGGTCGGTCCAGATGGCCGCTATGATGATAACGATCGCACCTATTATTATCATCTATCCGTTCGTACAAAAATATTTCGTGAAGGGCATAATGTTGGGCGCTGTCAAGGGGTAGTCAAGCCAATATTGGATTAAATTATCTAAGGGGGATTTAAACAATGAAGCTGTTTCGTAACAAAATAGCAACATTTATTCTGGCCTGTGTGTTGCTGGCCGCGATGCTCGCCGGCTGCGGCGGGAATTCAGGCGGCGGCGCGACGACAGCGGCAGCCACGACAGCCACTGCCGCGACAACGGCAGCAG
>WRLR01000012.1 GCA_009777515.1 Oscillospiraceae bacterium
ATTGATAATAGTCGATTGTAAAAGCCGGCATTTTACGGGCGAACACTGTTCGCCCCTACAACATTTTGTATATATGCAAAATTGGCTGCCCATATGTAGGGACGCACATTGTGCGTCCGCGACTTTTACAATCGCCTAAGAATCGATAAGCATACTTATTGCTATATCATATCATTATAAAACTTTATTCGAACACAACCTGGATTTTGCCTCTTTTACGGTATGCGGCGTCGGTGAAGGCTTCCGCAGCCTTTTCCAGCGGCAGCTTGTCCGTGATTATCCCGTCTACGGAAAGCCGCCCGTTTGCCATGAGCCCGATGGAGCGGGAGCACGTCATCGGGTTGATGAACGAGGATGTCAGCTTTATTTCTTTTCTGAACAAGTCGTTAAACGGGTTTATAGAAAATTCGTCGCGTGGCGACGACAGGCCAAATAGCATGACCGTCGCCATCGGGCTTGCGAGGTCAATAGCCTGGCGCATGGTTTTCGTGTTCCCCACGCATTCGATTACAACATTGATGTCAGTAAATCCCAGCGCCCGCAGCGCGCCCGCAACGTCCCGCTCCGCCGCCGGGTCGATCGCAGCCGCTGCGCCATACCGGAGCGCCACCTCGCGCTTCGTCGCGACCGGCTCGAGCACCGCGATCCGCGCCGCCCCCGCCGCGCGCGCGAGCTGCACCATTATCTGCCCTATGGGTCCGCAGCCGATGATCAGTATATTATCGCCCGGTTTTATGCCGCACAGATCGATGCCATGTAGGCAGCAAGCCACGGGCTCCACCATCGCCCCGGCAAAAAAGTCCAGACCGTCCGGCAGAAGATAGCATACCTTTTCCTTCACGAGGCAGTACTCGGCAAACGCGCCCTCGGCTATGGTGCCGTAACAGAGCATGTTTTCGCAATAATGGGGCTTGCCGAGGCGGCAATAGTAACACTGCCCACATGCGCAGTTCGGATCTACGGCGACGCGGTCGCCGATTCTCACGCCTTGTACCCCTTCCCCGACAGCCGCGACTTCGCCGGAAAATTCATGGCCAAGCACGAGTGGCAGCGTGCTCTTTGCCGAGCCTTCGTCGCCGTGGAAGATATGCAGATCCGTCCCGCATATGCCGCAGGCCTTTACGCGGACCAGCACCTCGCCCGCGCCGGGCGTCGGCACCGTGCGCACCTGCAGCTCCAGCTTGCCAACATCAGTCAATACCAAAGCCTTCATCATTTTATCCATGTTTAATCCTCTATACATTATTTATTTTATTGCGTGCATTTTATTGCGCATGACGAATGCGCATTAACATGTGCATACGCATGCGCATACGGAAATTGTAAACTATTGCTTCGCAGGATATAATTATACACATCAGCTAAAATCAAACACAATACCAAAATACCCTTGTTGTGTATTTGTTGTGTATCTATAGTGCGGAGGGCGTATGAACGGAATTGACACGGGGAAGATTAAGAACGCGGCGATAGCGATGGCCGCGCTTGATTCGTCGGCAAAAAATGCCGCATTGGCTAATATCGCACGGCAGCTTGTAGATAACAAACAACGCATAGACGAAGTCAATATGCTCGATGTCGAGCGTGCGACAAGCGCCGGCCTCCCAGCGCCAATCATAAAGCGGCTGAGGATGGACGCGGGTAAGGTCGATTCCGTGGCTGCCGGTATACACAGCCTCATATCGTTGGAGGATCCTGTAGGCAGGCAACTGTTCGCGACCGAATTGTCCGACGGGCTCGTCCTGCGGAAGGTTTCTTGCCCAATCGGCGTCATAGGGGTCATATTTGAGTCGAGGCCGGACGCGCTCGTGCAAATCGCCTGCCTCTGCCTAAAGAGCGGCAACGCGGTGATATTGAAGGGTGGCTCCGAGGCGTCCGAAACCAACCGGCTGCTGACCGAGCTGATAAAGGAGGCTACCATCGCAGGCGATGCCGGGGATATAGGCGGGGACGCCGCCGGGAGCACAGATGGGGGCGCCGCAGTGGGCAAGGATAGGGACGCCGCAGTGGGCAGGGGCGGGGTCGCCGCCATGAACACAGGCGAAGCAAACACAGGCAATGTTCTCCCCGAAGCGTGGGTAAACCAGCTCGAAACACGGGCTGAAATCAGGGAGATATTGAAAATGGACGGCGACATCGACCTATTGATACCCCGGGGCTCCAACGAATTCGTAAAATACATCATGGACAATACACGCATTCCGGTACTCGGGCATGCCGACGGCATATGCCACTGCTATGTCGACGCGGCGGCGGATATCGGTATGGCCGTCAAAGTCGTGACGGACTCTAAGACCCAATATGCAGCCGTTTGCAACGCGACGGAGACTTTGCTCGTCCACAGAGACATCGCCTCCGTGTTCCTGCCCGCGCTGTGGGATCATATGAACGGGAACGGAAGCAGCGGCATCGGCGGCGGCGAAAGTGGCGACGCCGCTGCCAACGCCATTCCCAAATCCGAAAAACCATATGTCCAATTCAAGGGCTGCACCGAGACGTTGCAAATCCTCAAGGGCCGCCCCGTCGAGGCGGCGACGGATGATGACTGGGGCGCGGAGTACCTGGACTACATACTGGCCGTCAAAGTCGTCGGCAGCGCGGTTGAAGCAATCGACCACATCAACACATACGGCTCCAAGCATTCGGACGCCATTATAACAAACGACGCGAACGCGGCGCGCGCGTTCATGTCATACGTCGACTCCGCCAACATATTCCATAACTGCTCGACCCGCTTTTCTGATGGGTTCCGTTATGGCTTCGGCGCGGAGGTAGGCGTGAGCACGAGCAAAATCCACGCGCGCGGCCCCGTCGGGCTGGACGGGTTGTCCACATATAAGTTCATCCTGTCCGGCAATGGCGACATCGTAGCAGACTTCGAGCAAGGCACACGCACATTCACGCACAAACCATTGCGATGATCTAAGCGTTAATCCAAGTGTTGATCCAAGCATTAATCCAAGCGCTGGATCCAAGCATTAATCCAAGCGCTGGATCCAAGCATTATTCCAAGCGCTGGATCCAAGCGTTGAACTAATTGTTTATCCAAGCGTATATCCACGCAAGGCCAGCCTCTCAGCCCTTGACCGCCCCGATGGTAATGCCTTTGATGAAATAGCGCTGCACGAATGGATATAGGAAGATTATGGGGCCGGTGGCCGCAACAGTCATGACCAGCTTGAAGGACTGCGTCGGCATGATAGGTATTTCGACGCCCGCTTCCGCAGCGGCCTGCGCCGCGAAATTCATCGAGTTCAGCGTACGGTACAGATAATACTGCAATGGAAAATACTCCGGCCTTGTGATGAAGATCATCGCGTTGTACCATTCGTTCCAATAGCCCAAAGCAATGAACAGCCCCACCGTGGCAAGCGAAGGCCCGGATAGCGGTAGCATGATTCTTAAGTAAATCATCATATCGTTCGCGCCGTCGATTTTTGCCGACTCAACGATGGAGTCGGGGACCGACTTGAAAAAGTTGCGCATGATGAGGATGTTGAATACGCTCAATAGGCTGACGATCAGCATTACAGATGGGTTGTTGCGCATGTTCAGGTATTTGGCTACCAACATGTACCATGGCACAAGGCCACCGGAAAACAGCGTAGTGAAATAAAAATAGAACGAAAACATATTACGCCAGGGGAAGTCCTTGCGGTTAAGCACATATGCCGTCATCGAGGAGAGCATAAGCGCTAAAAACGTTCCGGCTATGGTCAGGATCGCGGTGACCTGGTACGCCTTGACCAACGACACGCCGCCTTTTATGAGCAGCTTATACGATTCCAGGGACCATTCGCGCGGTATGAGCCGAAAGCCGTCGCGATAAATGGCTTCCTCCGCCGTGAACGAGCCTGTGACGATCATCAGGAACGGTACGACGCAGACAACCGCGCAAAAAACCACCAATGAGTAGGCGATGGCCATAAAGGCGATCCGGTCGCCCGACATGCGGAGCTTTATAGGCGCGGGCTTTTGCCCCAAAGCAGTTGACATTCACATTCCCCCTTCGATATGGCGCACCGCGCGGTTTTAACACAGCTTTCGCGCGGCTTTGGCGCGGCGGCCTTAGAAGAGCGCGTAATCCTTGTCGATGAGGCGGGTGATCCCATTCACCGTAAGGATGATCGTAAGATTCAAGATCGATTGATAAGAACCTGCGGCAGCCGACATGCCAAAATCCGACGCGCCCATCAACGCGCGGTAGACATAGGTGTCGATAACGTCGGTCATTTTGTAGAGCATGCCGTTGCTGCCCACAACATTGTAAAACAGTTGGAAATTGCCCCTGCAAATGCCGCCGACAGAGAGCAGCGTGAGCGTCACGATGGTTGGCAATATACCGGGCAGCGTGATGACGCGGACTTTCTGGAAAACATTCGCGCCGTCGATGTCGGCCGCTTCGTAGATTTCCTGATCGATGCCCATAATGGCGGCCAGATATAACACTGTGCCATATCCGAGCCCTTTCCAGGTGTTCAGGGTAATGAGGATGGCCGGCCAAACGCCCGGGTTTGAATAGACATTCGTTTTTTCAAGCCCCAAATCCGCCAGCAGCGTGTTGAAGGCGCCGAATTCATAATTGAATATATTATATATAAAGGCGCCTATGACCACCATTGATATAAAATACGGCAGGAACATCATGGTCTGGGTGACCTTTTTGAACACCCTCGCACCGATTTCCGAAAGCACCACCGCGACGCTCACCTGCATAGTCGTGCCGACTATCATGAACGCCAGATTATATAGGATAGTGTTGCGCGTAAGGAACCAGGCGTCCCCCGAGATAAAGAAGAAGCGGAAGTTCTCGAGCCCCACCCAGGGGCTCGCAAAAATCCCCTGGGTGAAGTTGAGGCGCTTGAAGGCCATGATAATGCCGGGCATGGGTACGTAGCTGAAGACGAAGAAGTACACTGCGGCCGGTGCGATCATTGCCAGAAGCATCCAGTTTTGTTTGATGAGGCGCCAGGTGCCGCGGCGCTGGTGTTTAGGCTTGCGCGCGGCAATCGCCGGTCCCGCCGCCGCTGTCATGCCTTCAGCATGATGCGCCTGCCCTCTGCGTTCGAGCGCTGGCAGGCGTCCAGCACGACCATGTTCTTGTAGCCGTCCTCGATGGTGGGCAGCGTATCGTCGCCTTTACCATTGATGAGGTTGAAGAAGCACTGCATCTCGTCCACCTTGAACGTATTGGGGACGTCGACCTGCCGGTACGAGCGGCTCATGCCCATGGCCTCGCCAATGCATATGTAAAGCTTGGGGGCGTGGTCTTCGTCGGCGTCATTTTCATAAACGAGCGCCCCGGTGCTACCTTGCACTTCGAGGCGATGATAGTTGCCTTTGCCGTAGCCGCAGCGGGTGATCTCAAAAGCGGTGCTTATGCCGTTGTCCATCATCAGGTGCATATGGCTGTAATCGTCGACATCGACGTCCTCCCAGTGGATTTCGTCGCCAATGCGATCCATCTTGCGGCCCTCGTCGGTGTAATACACTTTGTAATCATTCATGCTGACGCGCTTTTTGACATATGTGCCCATTTCCGCCGAAACGCTCACATACTCGCCCCCGGAGACGAAACGCGCCATGTCCAGCGAATGCGAACCCAAATCGCCCAGCGCGCCGGTTCCTGTGAGCGCCTTGTTAAAGCGCCATACGCGGGGCGCCTCTTTGCGGGTGGACCCCGCCTGCTTATATGAGCCGTAGATATGGCGAATCTCGCCCAGCTCGCCGCTGCGCACTATGTGGCGGGCGAAGCGCAGCGCTGGAAAGAACCGATATGTGAAGCCGATCATGGTGGGGACGCCAGCTTCTTTGGCTGCGGCGAGGGCCTGCTCTGCCTCGGCCTCGTTCATGGTCATAGGTTTCTCGGTCATCAGCGGTTTTTTGGCCTTTAGCGTCGCCATTATGACCTCGAAATGCACATTGTTGGGCGTGCAGTTGGAGACAGCGTCCACATCTGGGCAGTTGATCAGGTCATTGTAGTTGAGGAAGCGACGGTTTTCGGGGATTTCGTACAGGTCCCCCTTGTATGCGAGGGTGGCGGGATCGCTGTCGCAGACAGCGATCAGCTCCGCGTCCTTGCTCTTTAGCGTCCCCCCGATGTGCAGCCCGGATATGCCGCCGACCCCGACGACGCCCATGCGAATTTTTTTCATTATTTATAACCTATCCTTTCTGCGGCGCCACTGGCCGCTAGTAATACCGATTGCGCGGATGCGTACGATTTATAATTATGCCATAACAACATATGCGTTGTGTTGCGTTACGTTACGTTATGTTACACTGCGTTGTGTTGCATAACTCTGCTTTGCATTGTGTTGCGTTGCATTGCATAATTCTACTATGCATTGCATTGCGTTGCGTTGCATGTATTATATTACATGCTTAGCGAAACACATATTAGTCTAAAACGAAATTTTCTAAATGCGCGGCTAGCTGGCTATTGTACTCATCCACAACTTTCTGGCGGCCCGCAGAGTCATATGCGGCCTGCATCGTAGCTAACGTCCCCTCCCAGTCGTCGTACATGCCCAAAAACAACCCGTTTAAGTATTCTGATGTGATATTTGTCATTGCAGCGATTTCCGCAGCCACAGGTTCCTGGTTGAACAAGAAATAATAGACCTTATTGACGAAAGTGCGGTTTTTGTAGCTCTCAATATTATCGAGATAGACAGGAAGCGCGTCTGTCGCCTGGCGGTGCATGTCGACCTGGCTCATCCACCAATTGGTATAGTCCCCATAGTCGCCGCTTTTCGGGCCGGTTGACATGAGCCCCGGGCCTTCGTCGATCCAGTGCTCGCCTTCAATGCCGCTGCGCATCAGCATAAACGCCTCATCGTTGCATTTTAGAAATTGCAACCATTCCATCGCTCGGCCCACTTGATCGGACACCGACATTATGCAGAAGCTGTTATTTAGGAAGGATGTCTGCAGAACGGTGAACCCGCCGTTGTTGGCGCTGTCGTAAAACTCCGCTTCCCAATCGGGGTGCGCGGTGTTAGCCTGCCTGACCCACGAGGCGACTGTGCCGTTGTTTTCCATGGCAATGGCGCTGGTGCCGTTCTGGAAACTGTCTTGCTGGCGCTTGTCGTTGTTCAGCGCGTTGGCGCTCCAGAAGCCGCGCTTTCTCCAGTCGACCATTTTGGCGAGATAATCGTGGAACTCTTTTGTGTCATAAACATTAAACAATTCGCCCGAGTCGTCCCTTGTTTCGTAGCCATAACCGGGGATCATGCTCATGTTCTGCGAACAGAACATCCAGTCGACTTCCTGATCCATGACGATCTGGCGCATATAATACGCGTAGCCTGCGTTTGCATCCCAAGGGAGGATGCCCGGTTCATTGTCGGCCACTTCTTGAAGATACTGCTCCAAGATGTCAACGGACGTGATCTCCGGGACGCCATATTTTTCGCGCAAATCGCCCCTAAGCGCGATGGCGCGGTAATACGACCATTCCTCAGAAATGTTGGGGATCGCGTATACCTTGCCGTCGATGGTGGCCTGCGCCCATGCCAGCATGGGTATCTTGGCATAGAGATCGGGCATATGGGCCAGCATCATCTCCTCTGTCAGCTCAGCGTACGCGCCCTGCTGCACGCGCCTGCCGTAAGCGCCCGCAGACGCATATGTGGCGTCGACATAATCGCCGGAGGCGATCAGCAGGTCGATACCATTGGAATTGGACCATGATATCAAGTTGTGGGTCGCCGTAGTCTGAATGGCGTCTGCAGTCAGCTCGTTGAGCGCCGTCCATACCCGTTCGTTGTCGACCCTGCCGTCCCCCTGCCAATAAAAGACGAGATCGACCATCTCGCGTTCCGCCGGCTCTTCGGCGGCAGCGCTACTGGTAGTTTGCGCGGGCGCAGCCGTAGTGGTCTGCGCGGGCGCAGCAGCGGTGGTTTGGGCCTCTGCAGTCGTGTTGCCGCCCGTTGTCGGCGAACCGCAAGATGCCATAGAAATGACCATCAACGCTGCGAGAAAAAGAATGGTGACTTTTTTCATGGATTTTCCCCCCTCATTTTCGATATGCGTAGGTACAGGGCGCGGCATCAAACAGAACGGTTGCCGCGTGTGCGCTACGTGGTATTGTAGGATGTTTTGAAATGTTGCAAATGCCTAATTTGTACTCTGTTTGCGCATGGCTGTTAGTATGGATTATACTGTTTGCATATTTTTTTTGCAAGAAATTTAAATACATTATTACTCATTATTACTCATTATTAAATGTAGTTACTGCATGTTACTGCATGAGACTGTTATATTTAATTGATGCAAGACACTTTTTAGCCGTGGCTACCGGGCCGCCAGGGCCGCCGGGGCCGCCGGGGCCGCAAGCGCGCCAATGTGCGAAATCCAACAATGTATATGTTTACATTATGCCGTTTAGTCATTGACATTGAAAAATATACTTTGATATCATTGTCTAAACCCAGTTTTGAATAGATTATAGATATAATATCATTTCGCTAGTCCTGCATCACTGTCATGCGCAATTAATAACACAAAAAACAACAACCAACTAATCAGGATAATATAACAGACAACATAACAAACACCTCACAATGTATTAAAAGGAGATGATGGTTTTGAGTGGACAGCCCGCTGTTGCGTTGAATTCGGGGCTCAGGAAGAAAGGCTTGCTGTTCAGGATATGGGAGAGCAGGTACATCTATCTTTTCCTGTTGCCGGGCGTCGCATTTTTTGTTATTTTCAAGTATATCCCCATCTACGGCGTCCAACTGGCATTTAAGAAATATGAAGTGCAGTCGGGCATAACGGGCAGCCCGTGGATCGGGCTGTACAACTTCGAGTTCCTGTTCATTGACGTCGACTTCATTACTGCGGTCCGGAACACGTTGATAATCGCGTTCATGCAGATCGCTTTTTTCTACCCCTTCCCCATCATCCTCGCGATGCTGCTGAACGAAATCAGGATGATGAAATACAAAAGGGTCGTGCAGACGATATACACCCTGCCCCACTTTCTGTCCTGGGTCATCGTCGGCGGTATGATCCTGAACCTGTTTGGCTCCGGCGGGGCCATCACGAACCTTTTGCGCGTCATCACCGGTGGCGAAGTAACGTTTCTAACTAATAAAAGCGTATTTCGCCAGCTCTTGGTAGGCACGCTGCTCTGGAAAGAGGCGGGCTGGAGCTGCATTCTCTATCTCGCCTCAATAACAGCGATCGACCCTACGCTGTACGAGGCGGCGACCATCGACGGTGCGAACCGCTGGCACAAGATGCGCTACGTCACTTGGCCGGGCATATCCATGATCGTCATCGTGACGTTTATACTGCGCGTCGGGAGCATGATGAACGCCGGGTTCGAGCAGATTATCAATATTTACAACCCGACGGTCTACAGCGTCGCGGACATTATTGACACCTACGTCTACAGGATCACGTTCCAGCGGCCGGCTAACTTTGGCGTCAGCACGGCGGTCGGGCTGTTCAAAGGACTGACTAACTGCATACTGCTCGTAACGACGAACGCTATATGCGTCCGCATAAGCGGCGAGGGCATCGTCTGACGGGCAGGTTGCAACACTAACAGCTTTATTTCTACAAAGTTTTAATTCCAACATAGCTTTAATTCCTACATAAGGGGGCGGTTCATATTTCCAATGCTGCAGCGGGTTTACATAAAAGGCAACGTTCAAGCTATCTGAATCGTAACAATTGGTTCGATTATATAAATTTTGTTTTCACGGCCATCTTCGGCCTGTTGATCCTGTATCCCATGTACAATTCGGTACTGGTTTCATTCACGTCCCAGGCGGACTATGTGAGATCGCCTTTCATGCTGTTCCCCAAGAGGATCGTCACCGATTCATACTATATCGTTTTCGAGTCCAGGGCGCTGTTTACCGGCATGTGGGTCACGCTGCGGATCACGCTGCTGGGCGTGATGTACAACATGCTGCTGACGGTACTGATGGCGTACTCGTTCAACAAGGTCTTTCCCGGCAAAAAAATCATCATGTACTTAATCTTCTTCACCATGTACTTCGACGGCGGGCTGATACCGTTTTATATGCTCATCAGGGACATGGGGCTCATGGACACATTGGCTTGCATGATCCTGCCGACGGGCATTTCGATAATGTATATGACCGTCATCCGCAAGTATTTCGCCGCGATCCCCGACGAGCTCAGCGAGTCTGCAAAAATCGACGGGGCGTCGGAGCTGACCATCCTGTTCCGGATCATCATGCCCCTCGCGATGCCGATGGTGGTGACGTTCACCCTGTACTACGCGGTGGATCGCTGGAACGAGTGGTGGTACGGCATGCTGTTCGTCAAATCCGCGTTCCGGCAGCCGTTACAATACGTCCTGCGGGGGATCATCATGGCGACGGGGCAGCAGGCCATGTCCTCGAGCCTGATGGACGCTGGCATAATACCATATGCCGAAGGGGTAAAAATGGCAAGCGTCGTGATAACGATGACGCCGATCATGTGCGTCTACCCGTTTCTACAGAAATATTTCGTCAAGGGCCTGGCCATCGGAGCCGTCAAAGGTTGAAATAGCATATGCAGATATGCAGATATGTGCGGAGAGAGGGGGGATGCCGCTCAATACGAAACCTGGCTGGACAAGCGCAGTAAAATATTAACAGGAGGATTCAAGAAATGAGTAAAAACGCAATTCGCATCATAGGTCTAGTCATCACCATAATAATGGTGCTCGGCGCCTGCGGCGGCAACACGAACCAGCAGCAGACGGAAGCCGCCACAACGGCGGCCCCGGCGACTACGGCAGCCGCAGCAGAGGCGACCACGGCGGCGGCGACGGAAGCGGCCGCAACCGCTGAGGGGGATAACCCGTACGGTGAAAGGCTTTCCATTTCTTACAACATAACGGATGCCGATAGGATACCGGGGACCGACATGTACGACTGGTTCACCGAAAAGTTCAACGTGGACCTGGAATTTGTACCGATGCAATTCGGTGAACGCTTCGAAAAAGCCCGTATATGGGCCGCGTCAAACGACCTGCCCGACGTACTGTGGGTCGACTATAATGAAAACATCTACACAGAGTGGTGTCAATGGGCCGACAGCGGCCTGTTCGATCCGCTGCCCGACGATCTGAGCCGCTGGCCGATGATCAAAAACACGTTCGACAACTATATCACGGACGACATCGCCACGCGCCAGGGCAAAGTTTACGCCATCGGCGCCCAGCGCGACATGGACACCCACGACTACATGGTGTGCCTTGGCTGGGGCTACCGCGCCGATTGGGCGGAAGCCGTGGGCATGAGGAAGGAAAACGACATCTACACCTGGCAGGAGTGGTGGGACATGGTCCGCGCGGTCCTGGAGCAAGACCCGGGCGGGAACGGCCCCGGCAGGACATACGGCTCCGGCGGGCCGCAGTTCTACTTCCCAGATTGCTACGGCATATGGCAAACGACAAATTATGAGTGGGGGTTCGAGGAGCCATTCTTCATGCTCTCCGAAGATGTATATTATTGGTACCCGACGCTGCCAGAATACCTTATCGGCTTGAAAGAAGCGAAGAAGCTGTATGACGAAGGCCTGATCTGGAACGATCTCGTAACGGACACGAACTCGACGCTGTACCAGGATCTCTATTACGCCGGGCAGATGGTCACGGTTGCGCACCACACGACAGCGGGTGGTATACGCGGTAACCGCACACGCATGATCGAGGCGTTCCCCGATGGCGACCGCAGGCTGATGTACATGCCGGCCAGGGTCTCCTCCCCGGTGGACGACTCGTTCTTCTGGCAGAAGCAGTCGCCGCACCACTGGGGCGCCAACTCGTTCCGTGCGGGCGTGGGCGAAGCCAAGATGACGCGCTTCCTCGACATGTGGGAATGGCTGCTGACCGAAGATGGACTTAACTTCCGCCTCTATGGCATCGAAGGTCAGGACTACAAGAAAAACGCCGACGGGACCGTCGAAGTGATGTGGGAAAAGAACGAGGCCGGCATCTTTGTCGATCCGTACCCGTCGAACAGCAGGACATTCTACGCACGCCCGGTGCAGGCCGACGCGCAGAACACGTTCAACAATGTGACTATCCCCGAGGAAGACCGCCTGGACGGCCAGCGCATCTGGGACTTTGACTGGGAGAACGGGCATATCGGCTACGTGGACTATGTGGCGCTGTTCGCCTCCACGCCGAAGAAGGACGAGCTCGGCATGTTCGTGGCTGAGGTGAAGGCGAAGGCCATCGAGTTGTTGGCTACCTCCACGGTTGATACGATCGAAGCCGAATGGACGGCGTGGACGGACTCCATGATGCCGAGGGTGCAACAGGTGCTGGACGAGCTGAACGCCCTCGAATACAAGCCAAAGGATCACGCGGAACTGGCGGAATACCTGCAAGGCAACCCCATACCGAACTACAACCGCTAGATATTTAAATTTATACAAGGAGATTTCATATGCGTGGACTAGTTTATTCTGGCATCAATGAAATGACAATCAAAGAATTCCCCGATCCTGTGCCGGAGGCCGGTTGGGTCGTCGTCGACATCAAGGCTACAAGCCTATGCGGCTCCGACCTCGGCTCGCTCACCAACCCCAGGCATAACCGCAACCTCATCATGGGCCACGAAGGGGCGGGCGTCGTGTCCGCCATCGGCCCCGGCGTCACCATGGCAAAGGTCGGCGACCGCGTCGCGCTGTTCCATATTATTGGTTGCAACAAGTGCAAATGGTGCATGTCCGGCTACCCGCAGTTCTGCACCGTGGACAGGAGAGCGCTCGCGGGCGTCGAGCAAGGCACGGACGCGACGAAGTGTCTGGTCAAGGAAGAGAACTGCCTGCCCCTCCCCGCCGACGTGTCTTACGCGGTGGGCGCGTTCATCGGCTGCTTTGCCGGCACGTCTTTTTCGGCGATGAAGAAACTCGGCCCCCCCAACGGCATGAACACCGTGGTAGTCAGCGGCCTCGGCCCTGTGGGATTGTGCGGCGTCATATACGCGAAGGCGATGGGCGCGCGCGTCATCGGCATCGACAGCGTTAAGATCCGCCTCGATCTCGCAAAAGAACTGGGCGCGGACGAGGTGATCAATTTCAAGGAAGCCGACGTGGTCAAGACACTCAAAGACATGACCGGGGGCGTCGGCCCCGACAGGCTGTACGAGACATCGGGCGCCATCCAGGCGCAGATGAACCTGATTATGGCCGCCGCCACACAGGGCATCATGGTATGCGTGGGGTTCCCGGGGCACATCGGGGACCAGGGCGACGCGAAAGTGCTGCTCTACCCCATGATCGGCAAGGAGCTCACCATCCGTGGCTCGTCCATCATGGCGAGGCAGAACCATTATGAAATACTCGACTTCATAAAAGCAAAGAACATCGATCTGGAAAAAATGATAACGCACCGCTTCAAGCTCGACCAAATCATCGAAGCGATGGAGCTGTTCGCGACAGGCAACACAGGCAAAGTGGTCATCGACATAGACGAATAAAAACGCGTATAGAAAAACATACGGGGCATTCGCATCCAATGCGGATGCCCTTTTTTATGTTTATGGTACGGCTGCCCCCGCTACAGCACCTGGCACACCGGGCATATGAACGAGGTCGTGCTGCCCGTTTTCATCGAAACGATCGTCTCGCCGCAGACCGGGCAGGGCTGGTTTTCCTTGTATCCGACGAGAAAATATTCCATCGAATAGCTGCCCTTTTGCCCATAAAAATCGCCCTCATACGAAAACGCGCCTTTGGACCGGGACAGGTTCAAAACATCTTTTATACTGTCATACAGCAGCCGCACATCGTCCCCGCCCATGTCCGATATCTTCTTTTGGGGATGCAGGCGCGCCTTGAACAAAATGTCGTGCATGTACATATTGCCGATGCCCCCGACATTTTTCTGGTTCATCAGAAAGGCTTTGGCCTGCGTCTTTTTGCCTTCCATGAGCGACGCGAAGTATTCCGGCGTGAACCTATCGTCGAACGGGTCGATGGCGATGTCTTTGGTGTTCGGCTCAGACAAAAGCTCGTCGCCCGATACGAGCAAAAACTTGCCGAACCACCAGAAGCGCGCGGTATATCCGGCGCCGTCCTCAAACATAACCTTTATCTGGAATTTTTCCGGCAGGTTATTTTCGCTTTCAAAATACAAAATGTCCGCGCCCATCCCCAGCGACAGCAGGATATGCTCACCGTTGCCCAGCGCGGTGACGATCCACTTCCCCTTATTGTATACGTCGCCGACCTCCGCGCCCGCGACGCGTTCTTGAAATTCGCTAGGCGCCACGTTCGCGCACTTCTCTTGCAACAAATCAACAGTTTTAATAATCTTCCCGCCCAGCGCGGCTTTCATCTGCCCTGAAAGTTTTGCGATTTCCGGTAGCTCAGCCATTATAATCCCCCCCATATCGACTATTTCGCATGATGCTGTAATCTGCATCACATAATGCACACATTATACATATTGACGTAACGTCAATGTCAATATGTATTTTATGCAATCATGCTACAATCAAGCTGCATCAAGCTACATCAAGCCACAAACAAGTTGTAAGCAGCAAGCAAGCTGTATATAGAATTAATACGTGAATTAATACGTGAATTAATACGTGAATTAATATCCAGATCGCAATTGATATCTTTTATAGTATATGATACAATCGCTTTCCGTAGTATATGTAGTATATTAGGTAGCATATTCACCATATAGTCATCAAATGGAGCGACAAGAAATATGCTCCGTAGTTTTTATCCAGTATAATACTCAGTTATAAATCGCAATATAGTCCGCATCGAAGCCTGTATTATAATCCGCATCTTAGCCTACAGCATAAACAACCTAATAGCCAGCAAGCAGCACAACCGGCGGCATGGCCAAAACGCTGTCTGGCGCATCCGATTAATATTTTTATGCTATACCAGGCAGCGCCGCGACAAGGGGCCGCGATAAAGGGCTGTGTCACGGAGCCGCAAAAGGGAACCGCGATAGGGGGATTGTTTTGTCCGCTACTGCTCGTAACAACGGAACTTTTGGTAAAAACAAAAAAAGCTTGGCAAGACGCATGTGGGACGCCAGGTACATGTATTTGCTCGTGTTGCCCGGCTTTGCGTTTTTCATCTTGTTCCGCTATGTCCCGATGTACGGGATACAGCTTGCGTTTAAGGATTTCCGCTCTAATTTGGGGATAACGTCGAGCCCGTGGGTTGGCATGCAGAATTTTGAATCATTGTTCATAAATAATGAATTTTGGTTCGCCGTCCGCAACACAATAATAATCAGCTACATGCAGATTGTCTTTTTTTTCCCGTTCCCCATTGTCCTGGCCATATTGCTGAACGAGCTGCGGCTCCGGAAATTCAAGCGCGTTACGCAGACGATATTTACGTTCCCGCATTTTTTGTCGTGGGTGCTCGTAGCCGGGATAGTGATGAACATACTGTCAATGAACGGCGCGATCAACAATTTGATTTATTCGCTGGGCGGCGTCAAATACCAGTTCCTGACCGATAAAGCATTGTTTAGGTACATCTTGATATTCTTCCTTACATGGAAGCAATCCGGCTGGAGCTGCATCCTTTACCTGGCAGCAATCACCGCGATCGATCCCGCTCTGTACGAGGCCGCGACGATAGACGGCGCGAACCGCTGGCACCGCATCCGCTACATCACATGGCCGGGCATATCGACCATAGTGGTGGTTACGTTCATACTGCGCATAGGCTACTCGATGGATGCGGGCTTTGACCAGATTATCAATATGTATAACCCGACGGTATACGAGGTCGCGGATATTATAGATACATATATATATAGAATCACGTTCCAAAGGCCGTCCAACTTTGGGCTAAGCACCGCAGTCGGGCTATTTAAAGGCGTAACCAACTGCATCCTGCTGCTGTCGGCGAACTTCATCGCAAAAAAGTTCAACGGCACCGGCATTGTATAAAGGATCGACGATATGCCAGCCAGCAATGAAAGCAATAAAAGTAGAAATAATAAAAGGAACATAAAAATGAAATCGGGCATGATAGTCCGGACGACATGGTTCGACATTGTCAATTTCCTTTTTATACTATCGTTCGCGGTGATTGTCCTCTACCCTTTCTACAACTCCGTGCTGATATCGTTTACCCCGCAACACATATATGTGCGGGAGCCGTTCCTCCTGTTCCCGAAGGCGATAACATATGAGTCGTACTACATCGTGTTCGAAAACAGGATCCTTTTCACCGGTATGGGCGTCACTACAATCATCACCGTATTTGGTACATTGTACAATGTCCTATTGACGCTGGGCATGGCATATGCGTTCACGAAGGACTTCCCTTTCCGGAAGCTATTGCATTACCTGGTGATTTTTACTATGTTCTTTAGCGGCGGGCTCATCCCGTTCTATCTGCTCATCCGGGATATGGGATTAATGGATTCGTACGCATCGATGATATTGCCGACCGGCCTCTCCATTGCTTATATGACGGTAATGGGCAAATATTTCGCATCCCTTCCCGAGGAGCTCGAGGAATCTGCGAAAATCGAAGGCGCCGGGGACATTACGATTTTGCTGCGGATCATCATGCCGCTCGCCGTACCCATGATTGTCACATTCAGCCTGTATTACGGCATCGAGCGGTGGAACGAGTGGTGGTATGGGATGCTGTTCATAAAAAGCCCGTTCAAACAGCCGCTGCAGCTCGTCCTCCGGGGGATTATACAGGCGGCCGGGACGACAAACACATCGTCTCATTTACTGGAGGCGGGCATTATACCGTTTTCGGACGGCGTGAAGATGGCCAGCGTCGTCATCACTATGACGCCGGTTATGTGCGTGTACCCGTTTTTGCAAAAATATTTCGTGCAGGGCCTGGCCATCGGGGCGGTAAAAGGGTGATATAAGCACGCTATCAGGATATACACAGGATATGCGGGGATGCAAAACATAATCGAACTATCGCATGAAACTATCGTAAGATAACCTGAATAAATAAATTTATTAACGGAGGGAACATGAAGAGAAAACTATTTATCGCAGTCAGTCTATTGATGGCGCTGTCCATGCTCGCGGCGTGCGGCACGCAGGCGCCTCCCGCCACCACGGGGGCGCCCGCGACGACGGCGGCGCAGACAGCGGCAGCCGCCACGACGGCAGCCCAGGCGACGGAGGCGGCGGCGGCTGAAGCGGCTGCAGGGGCGGCGGAAGGTTCGAGCCAATATGACACATATGTGACCATATCCACGAATATCACCGACGCCGACAAACAAGGCCAGGACGATCTCTATAAGTGGTTCACAGAAAAATTCAACATGGACTATGAGTTTATCCCAATGCAATTTGGCGAGCGCCATGACAAAGCCAGGCTGTGGGTCGCATCCGGGGACCTGCCGGACCTGCTGTGGATGGACTTGAACGAGAACCTGTACGCCGAGTGGACGCAGTGGGTGGACGAGGGGCATTTTAAGCCCTATCCCGAAGACATGAGCAGATGGCCCAATCTCCAAAATGTGTTTGACATGATGATCGGGCCGCAATTGATGACCATCGACGGGCGGCTGTACGCGACAATCGCCAAGCAGGACCTGACCGAGTACGGCTACGGCGTCCCCATGATGTTCGCGTACCGCGCGGACTGGGCTGAAGCGGTAGGCATGCGCAAAGAAGACGACGTATACACTTGGGACGAATTTTGGTCAATGGTGGAGGAGTGCATCAAACAGGACCCGGGCGGGAACGGCGAGGGTAAGACATTCGGCGCCAGCGCTCCCCAATGGTATTTCCCCGATTGCTTTGGCATCTGGCAACTGCAGCACACGACATGGGGCACGGAGGAAACGTCTTTTGCCGCCATTGACGGCGAGTATGTATGGCTGCCGGCGACCGAGCCTTTTGTCCAAGGGCTGAAGATAGCGGTGGGGCTGATGGAGCGCGGCGTTATTTGGCCGGACATCGTCGTGGACACGAACTCTTCGATGTATGCCGATATGTTCACGTCCGGGCAGCTTGTCACAATCAACGAGAACTTTGGCATAGGGCGCATCCGCGACTATCGCGACAAGCTCGTCGCCGCATTCCCCGACTTGGACCGCGAACTGTGCGTTCAAATCGCCAAAGTGTCGTCGCCTATAGACGACAACGATTACTGGCAAAAAGAGTCGCCGTGCTACTGGTCGGGCCATTCCATGGCCGCGCGGGTCACGGACGAGCAGATGGAGCGCTATCTTGACATATGCGACTATCTGACGTCGCAGGAAGGCGCCTATGTCTCAAAGTATGGCATCCTAGACAAAGATTATTCCATCAACGCGGACGGCACCATTAATTTGCTGTGGGAGAAAAACGAGCTGGGCAACTATGTCGATCCATATCCCCCAAGCAGCCGCGGATATTTGGGGCGCATATTGCTTGGCGGCGGGTACTCTGACTTGAACAACCCCAGGTACCTGCCGGAAGACATAGCGGAGTACCAGTGGTCGCAGGATTGGGACAACGACAACGCGACGCGGCGCCACCTCGACTACAACCTGTTCTACACGCCCACGCCCAACCGGTTAAGGTACGGCATCTTTATCGAGGAGGTCAAGGCCAAGGCCATAGAAATGATGGCCACGGCAAACTCTGATAATATAGAGCAGTTGTGGCGCGAATGGGCCGATGGGATGCTGCCGAGAGTCCAGCCCGTGCTCGACGATTTGAACGATCCGGAAATCATGCCATATGTCTCGACCGACTCATACGACGACATGCTGGCCTATATGTCCAGCCGCTAAAGAATCGGTTAGCACAACAGGACTGACGCGTCTTTGCTACTGCTAGTGCATCGGAATTGACGCGTCTCGATTGATATGATATTAAACTGCGTCTGGGCATCGCCCCCGGCGCAGTTTTTTATCGCATGATTTGCTGAACTGGTCGGGCGGCTCATTAAATGCCAGATAGTTATTTTTTACTCCTAGCTCTCGAAGCATCGTCATTGCGGGCTTGATCCGCAATCTCGTGTCGATTGCGGGAAGATTGCGGCTCGAAGCGCGTTTCGCGGGCCGCAATGACGGGGTATTCCAATGGGGGAACAGTCATCACGACTGTGCCAGCCACCAAAATGGCACGAATCTTGAGTCGTGATGATTGTCGCGACGCAAAGCGGTGCGCGCCCGCATCGCGGGCGTTAGGCGAGGGAAATCGCATTTTCCGAGCCGACAGATTCGTATTAGTAACGACAGATACGACACAGATACAACACAGATACAACACAACAATCGGATTGGTTCACTTGGGATGGTTGATGGTTCGATGGTTCACTGAGCATTTACAAACTATGCGTTTATAATATATACTGTTGTGAAACTCTTTTGGCGGCTTATGCGTAAGGCACGGTTGATGATGGGCGATTTTTTGGCATTTTTACAGGTTCTTGGATATTGGGGCGTGTTTTTCGGTTCGGCGATACCGCTGACGGAGCAGCGCGCCGCGATACCGCTGGGCATTTGGGCGATGGGGCTGCCTCCCCTGCCCGTCATGGTAGTCAGCCTGCTGGGCAGCATGCTGCCGACGCCGTTCGTGCTGCTGTTTTTTAAAGCCATCATCAATTTTTTGGAGCGCTTCCCCAGGCTCGACTTTTTTACGAACTTTGTCAACCGCAAGGTGCGCGCCGGTTCGGAAAAGGTCGTGCGTTACAAAGAAATCGGCCTGATAATATTCGTCGCCATTCCTCTCCCCATGACAGGCCTGTGGACCGGGAGTGCGATAGCTGCGTTTTTAGGCTTCGATCTAAAAAAGTCGTTGCTGTGCGTGTTCCTCGGCGGGCTGATATCGGCTATAGCAATAACTGCAGCCTCGGTATTTTTCCCGTCCCTCTTTGGCTATCGAACAGCCTGACTGACGGATGCGCCGATCCGCCGAACCAGTCGGCGCCGCATTGCCGCACGAAAGATTCCAATATATACATCATATACAACTAAAACACTATTACAAACACTATTACAAATACTATTACAAATACTGTTACAAATACTGTTATTTGAAAGGATTAGCTAAATGAAGCCAGATGTATTGTTCGCACCCATGGATTTCGCGGAATATGACGCGGAGCAGACGCTGCCCGCACGTTTCTCGCGGCTTATCGATCGAAGCGGCCTTGTTGATATGGTCAAAGGCAAAACGGCTGTTATCAAAATGCATGTGGGGCGGGAGGTCGGGTTCACGACCATCCACACGCTGTTTGTCAAAATCCTCGTAGACAAGCTAAAAGCAGGGGCGCCCAAGCATCTCTACATCGCCGACCAGGATGTCGCGAGCGCGCGCGAGCGTGGCTACACGGAAGAGTACCTGGGCGTCCCGATCCTGGACGCCTGCGGCCTTTTATCGAAATATTATTACGAAAAGCATGTCGATTATGAGACATTTACCAATGTGGACGTCGCGGGCTATATATATGACGCGGATGTTTTCATCGATCTGTCGCATGTAAAGGGGCATGGCTGCTGTGGCCTGGGCGGCGCCGTGAAGAACATCGCCATGGGCTGCGTCACCCACCGCACAAGGCAGCAGATACACAGGTTGCAAGGGGGCATTTCCTGGGATGAATCGAAGTGCACGCATTGCGAGCAATGCATAGCGAGCTGCAACCACGACGCCAACGAGTTCGACGAGAATGGCAAGTATAGCTTTGACTTCCACCACTGCACGTTCTGCCAGCACTGCGTCAAGGTCTGCCCTACCGGTGCGATTAGCCTGGAAGAGGACCATTACAAAAAGTTCCAGGTCGGGATGGCCCTGTGTACGCAGTCGGTGCTGGAGGAGTTTGAGCCTGGGTCTTCATATTACATCAACTTCCTGACGAACATAACAGCCGTATGTGACTGCTGGGGCATGTCCACGCCGTCGCTGGTGCCTGACATAGGCATAATGGCCTCTTCGGACATAGTCGCCGTCGAGCGCGCGTCGCTGGACGCCATAAAATTCGAGAACCTGATTGCGCAGGGCGTCCCCTCGGGGGCGGAGCTTGGCGAATCGGGCCATCTGTTCGAGCGCCTGCATGGTAAAAATCCGTACGTCCAACTGGAGGAATTGGAAAGGCTGGGCCTGGGCACACAGGAATACGGCATCACGGAAGTGCGGTAGGGGCAGGTAGGGGGCAAGGTAGGCCGATGCGATCGGCGGAGGTCGGAAATTAATGTATTGAGAGGGGGCAACATCATGATTTACTTTGACAAGAACCGCAAAATGTTGATGGAGTCGGAATACAGGTACAATCTGCAGGACGTTGAAGAAGCGCATCTTTACAGGGAGATGTTCCCGTATGTGGAAATCCCAAAATGCACATTTAACCAACGCGTCAACCCCATCGATCCGCCGGAGGAAATGTGGATAACCGACACGACCTTCCGGGACGGGCAGCAGAGCCGCGCGCCGTATACCCCCAATCAAGTTGTCGACTTATATAAGTTACTGCACAGACTCGGCGGCCCTAATGGAAAGATACGCCAATCGGAGTTCTTCCTGTACAGCGATCGCGACTTGGAAGCCATGCACAAGTGCCAGGACTTGGGCTACGCGTACCCGGAAATTACCGGGTGGATCCGCGCCCACCGGAAAGATTTCGAGCTGGCAAAGAGCCTCGGGCTGAAGGAATGCGGCATTTTGGTGAGCAGTTCGGACTACCATATCTTCAATAAATTGAAGAAAACGCGCAAACAAGCCATGGATGACTATCTGGCCATTGTCCGCGAAGCTATCGCCGTCGGGATCAAGCCACGGTGCCATTTCGAGGACATCACGCGCGCCGATTTCTACGGGTTCGTCGTGCCTTTTGCGAACGAGCTGTATAACATATCAAAAGAGAGCGGCGTCCCGCTGAAGATCCGCGCGTGCGACACGCTGGGCTATGGCATTCCCTATTCCGGCGCGTCGCTGCCGCGCTCGATCCCAGGGATCATATACGGGCTGCGCATATACGCGGGCTTCCCGTCCGAGCAACTGGAGTGGCATGGGCACAACGATTTTTACAAAGCCGTCGTCAACGCCGCCACCGCCTGGCTGTACGGCGCGTCCAGCGTGAATTGCTCGCTGCTGGGCATTGGCGAGCGTACCGGTAACACGCCGCTGGAGGCGATGGTGATAGAGTACGCGCAACTGCGCGGCACGCTCGACGGCATGGACACGACGGTCATTCGGGACATCGCGGAATACTATGAACGCGAGCTGAAATACGAAATCCCGCCCAAGACGCCGTACGTCGGCGCCGAGTTCAACACCACGCAGGCGGGGATCCACGCGGACGGGCTTTTAAAAGACGAGGAGATATACAATATTTTCGACACTGAAAAATTGTTGAAAAGCCCGCCAGGCATTACAATCACGGCGACCTCCGGGGCGGCCGGGATAGCGATGTGGGCCGGGCAGAACCTGTATATCGGGGAAAAGCTGTCTAAGGATGACCCGCGCGTATTGAAACTGAACGACTGGGTCAAAAAACAGTACGACCAGGGCCGCGTCACCGTCATCGGTACCAAGGAGCTGATCGACGCGGCGGCGGAACTGGGCATTTAAGCGGTGCGGCGGGCGCGGCGGCGAAGCAAGCATTTTGGTGGCGGGCGAAGCGGCAGAGCTGAACATCTGAGCGGCGGGCGTGGCGGAACTGGGCATTTTAGCGGCTGGCGCGGCGGCAGAGCTGGGCATTTTAGCGGCTGGCGCGGCGGCAGAACTAGGCATCTGAGCTGCGGGCGTGGCGGAGCTGGACATTTAATATATTATTAAGCGGGCGCGGCGCACTGGCGCGATATGATGCGGCGAAAGCCGCGCCCTGCATATGCTAGCGCTGGCGCCGCAACGCTGCCTTCCATTACAATCCGGGACGCCGCGCCTCCTTATAGCCTTCTTATATGGATATTAATTATCCGCTTTCCACCAAAACGCGGCCCATAAAAAATCACCTTGCTCCTGCGCTATCATGGAGTGCGACGCATCCGGCGGGATGTTGATGACATCGCCGTTGGCGACCTCCTGCCTTTCATCGTCAATCATTACATAGCCCTTCCCGCTTATGACAATATAGACCTCAGGCGTCGGGTGCGCGTGCGGTTCCATCATATTGCCATTTTCCAAATAACCGTAGGCGTGGCTGAATGGCGCCTTGACCCCTTCGGGCAGCACAGGCATCGCAAGGATCGTATTCGCGTGCGCGCTTTCTGCCTTTTCCTTTGTAAATCTGCTAATCTGTATACCCATTTTCCGCAATCCCCCATTTTTAAATGTAATCATAAAATATATTATACCAGTATCGGGGCGTTGTTGGTGAATCTCCACAAATATAGCAAATAATAAACAAATGCCGCGTAAATTGATTTATAAACCGTATCTGTATATAATTGATAAATCCGAAGGTTCAATGCGCGGGCGCGGGGGTTGTAGGGCGCGCGTTGGCGCGGGAGTTGTGGTACGCGCGTTGGCGCGGGGGTTGTAGGGCGCGCGTTGGCGCGGGGGTTGTGGGTACGCGCGTTGGCGCGGGGGTTGTGGGTACGCGCGTTGGTGCGGTGGTTGTGGTACGCGTGTTGGCGCGGGGGTTGTAGGGCGCGATGTCCTCATCGCGCCGCAGGGTGTGGGTACGCGCGTTGGCGCGGTACCTTGAGGAAGCCGATGGCACAAAGTACGCCGAAAGCGCAACCCGCCCCATTGGACGTATTTAATGCATATACAAAAAACGATCAAGGCGTTTTATAATGAGTGAATCCGATATCAACAGGCTGTTCATCATAATAGTTATCTACACAATCGTTGTTTTCGCATTGCTGTACAAGCGCGTCAGGGCATTGGACCGACAGGCCGCAACCGGCGCTGCGGGTTCTGTGGGGGCTGCGGGGCCTTCGGTCGCTGCAGGTTCTGCGAGAGCCGAAGCCGATGGCAACGCTGGAGGCGCCGGTGCTGGAAGCGCCGACGCTGGCGCCAATTACACCGACGCCGGCTACATCGGCGCCGATATATGGAAGCGCCGGTTTTATATAATGGCCGCTGCCGCTTTACTGATAAGAATCTTTTTCGCGGGCGCCATCGAAGGCTTCCCTTCCGATATCTCCTGTTTCAAAAGCTGGTCGGAAGCTGCGGCACACAACTTCATCACTTTATATGACAAAAACAGCGGCTGGTTTATCGACTATCCCCCGGGATATATGTATATATTATTAATTCTCGGCAAAATCCGAAACCTTTTGCGCATCCCACTCGACAGCACCGCATATATAACATTGCTAAAACTGCCGTCAATAATAGCCGATATCGCATGCGGTGCGATCATATATCATCTGACGGGACGGGCCGAGTTACACAGTATAGGCGGCAAGGTATATAGGTACATCAGAAAATTCATCCCGCGTAACATCATAAAAAATAAACAGCCAGGCAATGCCCAGCAAAACAATGCCCAGCAAAGCAATGCCCAGCCAGGCTATGTCCGGCCTAACAATGCACATAGCGCCAAAACGCGGATCGGCGCGACTAGCAAAAACGATTCCGCATCTGTAAACAAAGCGTCCACATCAATGAATAAAGCGCCTGCTGCCTCAGCCACTGCAACATCACGTGCATCCGCGTTCGCACCTGCCGCACCTGCCGCACCTGCCGCCCTTGCCACTCCTGCAGTTTCGGCTTTTTCCGAACGCGCGAGGCTGTTGACGGCGGCATTTTATTTCTTTAACCCTGTAGTGTTTTTTGTTTCGACGATATGGGGGCAGGTCGACTCAATCCTGTCGCTCATGATTTTATTGGCGATCTTGGCATATCTGGGCGACCATTACTACGCGTCCGGTATTTTTTACGCGTTCGCGGTGCTGATCAAGCCACAGGGCATCATATTCATACCCGTGGCATTTTTCATGCTCCTACACAAATTTATCATTGACAAGGATATCCGCCCCGCCCTAAAGATGCTGGCATCGGCGCTGGCTACATGCGTCATTATGATTTTACCGTTTTCGCTGCGGCACGGCCCTATGTGGATAATCGACCTATACACGGACACATTGTCCGGATACACGCTGGCGACGATGAACGCGTTTAATTTCTATGCGCTTATCGGGGGCAACTGGATCGACGATTCCAATACACTTTTTGTCTTTTCATATGCGACATGGGGCATGATCGCCATTTTCATTTTCACGCTACTGACAGGCCTTTTTGTCTTTTGCGCGAGGGAACAGCGCGGCGTCAGCCGTGGGTACGCCCTGCTGGCGGGCTCGGCGATATTGATATTTGGCATCGTCACTTTCGGCCACAGAATGCACGAGCGGTATTTTTTCCCATCCCTGCCCCTTCTGCTCGCAGCTTATATATTCAACGTAAAAGACCATGTACTTTTCGCAGGCGGCGTGCCTGTGCGCAAACGAAGCCCATTGCTTGCGCTGTACGCTTTTATAACACTGTCAGGCTATCTAAATACGATAATAGTGTTCTCCGCTTTCTATGTCTTTGCAAGCTCCACTTTTTACGGGAACAACTGGATATATATAATATCCGCGATGAATGTGTTTGCGGCGATATCCATTTGGTTCTTCGCATTTAGGGGCATCCAAATACGGGGACTGCCCGGGAGGCTTTCGAAGAGTATCAAGGCTGCGGCTGCGGCTGCGGGCGCCAACATTAAACGCAGCGCGGTGAGCGTCTTTGTATTAGGTCTGCTGCTGTCCGCCCTGCTTGCGCCGCCGGCGACGGCGCGCGCGATGGAAGGGGGCGCTGCGGCTGTCGGCGATGGGCAGCAGATCGCACTAGTCAACCCCGGGTTCGAAGAAGGCGAAGAGACAGACGTTACCGAGAGCGGCTCCCCAGGCTGGGGGGTATATGACTACCGCACGCAGCAAGCGGGCGAGCCCGGAATCTCGCGAATCACTATCGACGCGGATGTGTTTCATTCCGGCTCGGCTTCCGTGCGCATCGATAGCCGATCAATCAACGACGTCAGGCTGTTTCAAACGGTCAGCGCCGACCCTGACAGCGTATATAAAATATCCTGCTGGATCAAAACTGAGTCGATCGGCGATACGGGCCTCGGCGCAGCCGTCTCCGTGCTGGGCACCCATGCCGTGACCGAGGGCTTAAAAGGCAGCAATGGGGATTTTCAACTGGTCGAACTGTATGGGCGCACGGGACGCGATCAGACGGAAATATGGGTGGCTGTCGGCCTTGGGGGCTATTCAAGCGAGAGCTTAGGCGTAGCATGGTTCGACGATGTCACTTTGGAAAAATTGGACTATGCGCCGGAGGGGGCCTACCTGCATTTGTTCTACTATGAAGAGCAGGCGGTGGAAGCCGAGGTAGCAGAGGCCCGCCCATATGGCACGCCGATCGGGGCGAGAATCATTATCATGCTCGTCATATTGATGCTGCTGTCCGTTATAGTATTGATCTCGTTGAATATCAGGTACCGGGAGCCGCCGGAGCAGGGCCCGGGGCAGGGGCCGGAGCAGGGCCCTGGGCCGGGACAGGGGCAGGGGCAGGGGCAGGGGCAGGGGCAGGGGCCAGGGGATACGCCGGGAAATTCGCCGGGGGATGGCCCGAGAGCGGGCCAAAAGGCGGGGCAGCGACAAACACAGCAGCGACGGCAACAACAAAAACAGCAGGCACAGCAACAGCAGGCACAGCAACGGCAGCAACAAAAACAACATATACAGCAACAACAACGTCAGCAACAGCAGCAGCGGCAGCAGCAACAACGGCAGCAGCAACAGCAGCTGCAACAGCGCGAGCCGCATCTGCAGCATACGCCATATA
Organism: Oscillospiraceae bacterium; assembly: GCA_009777515.1. Taxonomy (GTDB): domain Bacteria; phylum Bacillota; class Clostridia; order WRLR01; family WRLR01; genus WRLR01. The sequence continues at coordinate 26,721 of WRLR01000012.1, forward strand.
TAAAACCGAGGTTCGATCGCACCGACGCGGCAATCATTATAATTATGACCGCCGTGTACCTGGTAATCGCCCTATACCGCCTGGGCGGCTTTACCGCCCCGCAGACGTATTGGAAGTCAGCCGAGATTTCCGACAGCGTCCTCTTTGAGTTTCCCAACGGGCCGGTCCACTTGAACGAAGTAATATACAACAGCAATGTAATCTCGCACAGCGAGAATGTCAGTGAGTACGACCTTTACGTAGGCGATGATCTTTTGTGTACGATTGGCAACAAAGCTTTTTTTGAGTGGATGAACATCAATGTAGACGCGCCCGGCGTAACGGGCATTAGAATGGTGGCGGCAGTACCGGGGCTGGCGCTCAATGAAATAGCGTTTAAAGGCGTCGACAAGGACGGGCTCACCGGCGTGCTGCCCGTATTAATAAATAACGAATCCAGCGTCGTTTCAGAATGGAGCACAGGCTCGGTCGGCAACTTGATCGACGAGCAAGAAACCGTACCGGAGCGCCCGGACCTGTTAAACAGCACATATTTTGACGAGATATATTTCGCACGCACGGCATACGAATTCATCCACTCCCTTAGTATCTATGAAACGACGCACCCCCCGTTGGGTAAAATTATTATAGCAGCGGGCATCCTTATATTCGGCATGCACCCATTCGGGTGGCGGATTATGGGCACGTTGGCGGGCGCAGCCATGATCCCCGTCATATATGTCTTTGCGAAAAAGCTGTTTGATAAAAAATGTTACGCGTTCTGCGCCGCATTTTTAATGATGTTTGATTTTATGCTTTTCGCCCAGACGCGGCTTACCTCTATAGACTCATATGCCACGCTGTTTATTCTAGTTATGTATCTGTTCATCTTCGACAGCTTCATGAACGGCATCCATGAACGCCCTCTGCGCGATGTGCTGATACCGCTGGGCGCTTGCGGGTTCGCGTTCGGGCTGGGCATATCCGCAAAATGGATAGCCCTGTATGCCGGGGCGGGGCTGGCTTTTATATTTCTTTTGGGGCGCGTGGCGGAAATCCGCAGCGTGTTCGGCTTCGACAAGGTCGCTCCCGGGGTTTCTGGCATGGGCTCGGGCAGGGGCTTGGGTATTGGCTCAGGCAGGGGCTTGGGCAGAATCTTTGGCATGGGCTCGGGCAGGGGCTCGAGCCGGACAGCAGGCCGCGCAGGCAGGCGCGCCGCGCGGAAGCCGCGCCACAGAGGCGGCGCGGCGCGGGCCCTGGAGGAACGCTATAAATCAAGGTTGGCTGTGATCATCGTAGCATGTATTGGTTTTTTTGTATTGATTCCGGGCCTGATATACATGCTGTCCTACATACCTTATATCAAGGAGCCTGGCGCCGGGAGCGGGTTGTTCAAAACCATGCTGGATAACCAAAAGTCCATGCTCAGCTACCACAGCAGGCTGACCGACACCCACCCTTTCGAATCCGTATGGTGGCAGTGGCCGATCGACGTCAAGCCCATTTGGTATTACAGCGCCAGAGGGCCGCTTTATGGCCAGGTGTCAAACATCGTTTCGTTCGGCAACCCGCTCATATGGTGGACAGGGATACCATGCCTCATCGCGGCGTTCATCCTTGCGTACCGCAGGGGGGATCGCCATATGGCGGTTGTTTTTACGGCATACATCTTTCAATTCGGGCCATGGATATTCATCAACAGAGCCACTTTTATATACCATTATTTTTCATCCGTGCCTTTTATGATATTCGCAATCGTATACATAATACGTATACTCGTCGAGTCGGAAACGATATCCTTTCGCGTTGTCGGCATATATCTCGCGGCTGTCGCGGCCGCGTTCGCCGCATACTATCCCATCCTGTCTGGACTACCCGTGCAAAAAACATATACTGATTCACTGAGGATATTTTCCGCATGGCTATGGTGACAAAGCGCGCTCATACACAACTAATTTTGCTCGCTTGTACGGTGCGCATGCGGCGTGTGTGGCATACGCGCCGGACTATTCGTGCTCGGCCAAATGCCGCTCCGCTTTGCCTGTTGCCGCTATTGCTGGTATCCGCCATGAGCGGATGCGCTTGGACGCAGGCTCCCACGCAGCCGATCTCCAGCATCATCCGCCATCTTGAAACGGACATACCGGGGCTGGAGGCGCTCGGGGACAGCGCGGGTATCGAAATAACCCGCAATGACATATATTTCGATTATGAACGTTATATGGGGAGCGCCGGATATACCTTATTCAACGGTGCGGGTGAGCCTTTGTCCGCAGCGCTCGCGTTCCCATACACAGGCGGCCTGTACCCCCCCGATAGATTTCATGTCACGTTCGACGGCGCCGCCATACCATTTAACGCTGCTTTCGGACGGCTCGGTGGCGAAATTGCGGTCGACGATTATATGCCGCTGCGCTTCGACGATCAAGCGGAATATACACTTTATACCATTAACGTAGCTCGGGGGCAGGGTTCATTGAGCCTAGCGGAGCATGTGTATATTGGCGCCGATTTTACCGTCGACTCATCAAGGTCGCGCATCGTTGCAGACGGTTTCGGGTACGCGGCCAATCCATACGGCGCCGTGAGGATATGGTCGCTCAGCGACGGCTTTGATACGGGCATGGGACGGCATCTATATATAATAGGCGACGACATCGATTTTGATGTGGGAGCGTATGAAGACGCAGAACTGACAGTGCGAAGCGACGCCGTTGAAATAATAATCACCAGGCAAGAGCTTCGCACCAGGGACTATCTTCTAATGTTTTCGGCTCCCATGGCCCTTTCGGGAAAGACGGGCAGCCCCGGTGATCGTGACGATGATCGCGACGACGATCGCGAAGAGTTAGCGCACGTTTATGCGGACGCGCTGTACAACGCATATGCTGAAGCGCTGGACAGCCTGCTGGAAATCCATTATTTCATCCCGAGGATAGAGTTATACGCGCTCGCAGAAGAGCGCCGCAACAGCGCCATTATATTCGATGTCATCCTGCCCGCCGGGACGGGCGGGGCCTTGGAAATTTTATTTCCGCTTTGGTAGCCGGAAGCGGCATTGTTAAATCCAAGCATCTTGTTTTGCGTTTTTATATATGATACTGTAAATATAATTAATTTACGGCTTGGGGGTAGTGAAATTGGCGGGAAACAGCGTCGGTTTTAAGGCAAACGCGAACGGCCTTGTAGTAGTGTTTGATGAAAACGAGTCTTTTGAAAGCATATGCGAGCAAATATCCCGGAAGCTCGAATCAGGTGGCTTTTTCTTTCAAACGCGGTACCTTGCGGCCTCCTACAAGGGGAGGAAGCTCACGCCTGACGAAGAGGGGCAAATATCGCGCATGATGGCGGAAAAAACAGGCGCAAGGACCGTTTTGTTTGAAATAGACAAGGACTTTGATAAAGAGCTACGACGCTCCGCTAAAAGCGGCACGGGCGGCGAGCCTTCGCGCTACGGCGCGGCGGGCGGCCTTGATGAGGCGCTGGATATGGACGACGAGGACAGCGCAGCAGACAACCCAGCGGCAATGGCCCCGGGCGGCGATACTGCGGCGTTTCCAAACAGCCCACAACAAAGGCCGCTGGCAAGGCGGCGATATATGCCCATAGATTTAGATGAATGCATGACGAAATATCATCGCGGGACGCTGCGCTCGGGGCGGCTCGTCAGCTACGACGGAAATGTGGTTGTAATAGGCGACGTCAACCCAGGGGCGGAGGTCGAGGCGACCGGCAACATCATCATATTGGGCAATGTCAAAGGCATAGTTCATGCCGGTGCGGGCGGGAACAAAGAGGCTACCGTCATAGCGTTGAATTTCGCGCCGACGCAGTTGAGGGTGGCCGACGTCATAACGCGCAGGGCCGAGCGCCATGTAGGAGCCTCTTCCGGGAACGCGCCGGAGATAGCATACCTAAAAGGCGACTCGATAATTATCGAACCGCTCCTGTCGTCACGTTAACCGATGATATGCGTGGCGCGCCAATCATCGACTACGACGCGTCGGCAGCCGCGCACGCCCCCGCCAAGCAGCCGCTTACCCAGGCCCAGTGCAGGTTATAGCCGCCGCACTCTCCGGCTGTGTCCAAAATTTCGCCAGCCGCGTAAAGCCCTTTAACGATCTTCGATTCCAGGGTTTCCGTATCAAAATCGTCAAACGAAAGTCCCCCGTACGTAACTTGTGCGCTGCTAAAGCCCATAACGCCCGTAAGCGTGTGTTTCCAGTCTTTTATTGTAGCAGCCAGGCGTTTTGACGCCGCATCGCGCTCCTCTGCAGCGCCTGCACCGCAGGGCTGCTCGCCATTGCCGCCCATGATCTGTTTGACAATAAGCTCCGCTGCCCTTTTGTGCAGGACGCCACCGAGTATGTCGACAAAACGCGACTCCGGCCTGCGCTCCGCCTGGTCGCGGATAAAACCATACAGCTCTTCATATGGAAAATCCGGCAACAAATCGATGGAAACCATGTAGCCTGCGCAAGGTATCACAGCGCCCCCTGCTCCACTTACTACCCTGTTTCCTGTTCTACCGACTACCCTGCTCCCTGCTCCACCGATTACCCTGCTACCTGCCTTGCCCCCTGCTACACCTCCAACCGCGTTCTTTGTCCTGCCGACGACGCCGCCATTTGCCCCGCCAACGTTGCGCTGGGCGCTGACGTCCGGCGCTATGCGGCACGACAAATTTAGCGCCGGGATGCCCGAAACGCCATATTCGGTAAACAGTATATCGCCATCTTCGCAATGTCGGCTCGCCATGGCAGCATCGTTTGCGCCCCTGCGCGCAGCCATGCCGGATGTTTTATACAGCGTCAATCGGCTGCGCACGCGTACCCCTTTTAGTCCGCGAATGCCGCGCGGATCGAGGCACAGTTGGGTCAGGGCAGGGGCTGGGGGCGTTGAAATGCCGTGCCCTAAAGCCGTCATTAGGCCATACCCGCTCCCGTCTGATCCAAAATGGGGCGACGCCATCCCGCCGGCTGCAACCACCACTTTGTCGGTTATAATAGCTGGCTTACCGCGAAACTCAGTAGTAAACACATCTCCCTTTTTTGTGATAGAAACGGCTTCGTGCCCGCATAGCTCGGCAACGCCCAAATGCGACGCTTCCGCCCTCAGCGCGTTCAACACGGTCGGCGCGTGGAATGTCGCAGGGTATAGTCGTGATTGATCATCTTCTACCGTTAGCACCCCCAAGCCCCGGAAAAAGTCCGAAGCAAAACCACCCCCGAACCGCTCCACAATTGCATAAGCTGTGGCGGCGCCGGCGCCATGATAACGACACTCTTCAATTTTAGCGTTGGATAGATTGCATCGACCGTTGCCCGTGGCGAGTAGCTTTTTCCCCACTCGATCCATGCGATCTGCGATTGTGACCCGCGCCTCGGAACGAGCCGCTGCGATGGCAGCCGCCAGCCCTGCGGGCCCTCCCCCGATCACTAACAACCGCGTCGGCATGCCTAGCTTGTCACCGGCTTGCGGCGTTCCAGGCTTCCACGATGGCATTTTGGTGCTGCTGCCCATAGGCAGTATTACCGTTGTGCGTTGCGCTGCCCCGGAAGTGCAGGCATACCTGCCCGTCCATGCCGTTTGAGTTGTTGACGCCGCCGCCATGGGGCATACCGTTGATCGAGCCGGCAAATGTGCGCCCGTTAACGGTGACCCACACTGGGCGCGGGGTCCAGCTCCACACGCCGCCGAACGTGCTTTTTAATGTCGCGGTATCTTCTACCGTAACAGGCTCCACGTCGGCGTGGTTCCCGTTAGAAAAAGCCTTAACATAATATACTTTGCCGGAGCGAACATCGTATACCCGCGCGGGCACGCCGATGCTGAACACTTTTTTAACAACGGACCAGTCAATTAGCTCGACCCCGTTGGGGGCGGTTCCAGCCGATTTGACGTCGTCCTGATTTTGCGTTGTGGAAGCTGGTTTGTCCAGGCTCTTCGTCGGGGCGTTCAACAAATTTAGAGTGGCCCTGCCGACAATGCCGTCAACTTCAAGGCCATTCGCGCCCTGGAACTTCCTTACCGCTTCTTCAGTAAGCGGCCCGAACTTGCTGTTGACAGGCCCTGTGTAAAAGCCCTTTTCTTTAAGCTTTGTCTGCACATTTTTCACGCCCTCGCCCTCGTCGCCAAAACGGTACGTCCCGGCGGGGCGCGGCTTTTCGGTCAGCTTGTTCATAGTGCCGCTGCCGACCACGCCATCCACATCCAGCCCCATTTCTTCCTGGTACTGCATAACGGCGTTCTCTGTAAGGGGGCCGAACTTCCCGTTTATCGGCCCGTCGTAAAAGCCCTTTTCCGTAAGCAATTTTTGCAACTCGCGCACGTCCTCCCCCTCGTCGCCGTAGCGCAGTGCGCCACTGGAGGAACTGCCGCTGCCGTCGGAAGCCCCGGCGCTGCCGCCGGAAGATTGGGCTGCGCCGGAGCCAGAGGAAACGGTTGCCGTGCTAGACGACTGCGAGGCGCCGCCAGCGCCCGAAGAGGACTCGCCCCTGACAACTTCGAGAAAGTCGCTCCGTACATACCCGGTCGTGCCATCAAACACCACTTTTGTCCATCCGTCGCTTGCGCTCTGCACGCTGACTTCGTATCCCATGGGGACAAGTTTTAGCACTTTTGAGTCGGTGGACGGTTTCTCGCGCAAGTTGACGGACTCGGACACGCGCGTGTAGTCCGCATGGGACACTGCTGCGCCGAACAGCGGGATGATGGCGAGTATAGCAATGAATAATATAATTTTAAGTGATTTAAACATAAACGATGTATTAATATGGTTTATATGTATAATTTAATGATATATACCAATTATTAAGCGCTTTTGCCAGTATAACACGCGCATATTGTAGCACCGCCCGCTACCACCTGTCAAGTTCAAGTAGATTGCGGCTCAAAGCGCGCCACGCAGACGCTGCCTGGGTACGCGGGCGTCCCGCCCGCCCCCGCGCACTCACAACCCCACGCATCGCACAGACGCTACCTGGGTACGCGGATGTCCCGCCCGCCCCTATGCACTCACAGCCCGACACGACGCGCAGATGCTGCCTAGGCACGCGGGCGTCCCGCCCGCCCCCGCGCACTCGCAATCCCCTAGCACCGCGCAGGCGCTGCCTGGGTACGCGGGCGTCCCGCCCGCCCCGCGCACCCGCAGCCCCCTTGAGCATGCGCCACGCTACACCCTGTAGTACACTATCTTTTCATAATAATCATCCTTTACCTTGCGCTTTACTTCAAGAACTCTCTCATAATTGGCATTTATGGCCGCCTGTATAGACACGAGCGCATTCATCGCGCGCTCTGCCGCCATATAATCCTTGCTCCTGATACTCTGGTTGTACTCGTTCTTCTTAGCCCTAAAATCCTCTTTTTGCTGTTTTATTGCGCTTTCCGTGCTGACGTTCCTTTCAAGGTACTTTTTCAACTGCGCGTCCTGTTCAGTCAATTTTTCATATACGGCTTTATAGTCGTTGTAGCTTTGCGTAAGCTTCCCGTTTGCTTTTTTCAAGTCTTCGTTAATCTCTACCAGCCTAATATCCGCCAACCTCAGCAATACCTCCAGTGTGGACACGGCGCCGTTGTTTTTCTCCCTTTTAGCCTGCGCGAGCTGTTTTTTCATGTCGGCGATCAGTGCAGTCTGCCTGTTTTTTCTATCTTTTATGCCTGATATTTCCTTATTGATCGACTCGTCCCGCGTAAACCTCGCATACCTAAGTTCCGTCCTTTTTTGCGACAGTAATTTTGATCTGTTAATCGTGGCCTCTGTTATCTGCCCTTTTAGTTGCTTTTCGCTTTCCGTGAGCCTTTCCAGCTCGCTCTCCGCCCGTATCGTATTTTGGGTTTTGCCCCCCTGCGCCTGCGCTTGGTTTGCGGCGCTTTGCGCAGCCAGCGCCCCATCGCATGACAGCCAAATCGACGCCGCCACCGCGACAATCATCAAAAACGCAACCGGCCTGGCGCCCTTCTTCTTTTTTTCAATCATCGTCCCTATCACCAATAGCCACCCCTCTCCCAAAATTTATACTCATCAACAAAACACCCGCCCCACCATTGATCGCCGCACCCCTGTCCACTATTGGCCATGTATTGGATATTAAGTTAATTTTTCCCATTATATCATATATTTTGTAATTGTAAAGCCAAAAAAGAAAAAAACTCAGTGCAAATGCAAAGTATTATGCTGAGTATAGAGCATAGAGAGTATTACGTTTGGTTATCATTTTTTATATGTCAGATGCACTGTCAATCGTGTTGTAAATGTCATGTGTATTTGACAAGGCGCCAATCGCCTGATAATATCGTGTAAGGTTTACTTTACTTCACCGCAAAACAAAAATAGTTATGCGCAGAAATTTTATGGGGACTGCGGGAAGGTAGATTACATCATGCAGCCAAGAAAGAATGTCCTGCTTGTCACGGTTTCGTCCCGTGAAATGCAGAGGATCCGCAAAACGAGATATATCAACTTCCAGCAGTGCACCATGCCGTATCTGGCGTCCTTTTTTCCTGACGACTGGACGATTGCCCACATTGACGAGGTGTGCGAGGCGGTCGACTATAACAAGCAGTACGACCTTGTCGCCCTTACCTTCCACACGCCGAGCGCGCCGCATGCGTATGAAATAGCCGACAGCTTCCGCGCGAGGGGCAGCACCGTAATCATGGGTGGGCCGCATGTCACGCTCCTGCCCGACGAGGCGCGGGCACACGCCGACGCGGTATTTGTCGGCGAAGCGGAGCTGACGCTCCCTCAGTTTATAAGCGACTGGGCGGCAGGGCGGGCAAAGGACAGATATGACGCTTCCGAAATCCCGGACTTGTGCGGGATCCCGTTTTCAAAAAAAGAGCACTTCCACAGGAAAGACCATTCGGGCGGGATCCTGTTCGCGTCGCGCGGCTGCCCGAACGCCTGCGAGTTCTGCACCCTCGCCGTGATGTACAATAGGAGGTACCGGTGCAGGCCGGTCGAGGAAGTCGCGGCAGAGTTTGCGTCGTTTCATGGCAAGATAATAATCTTCTGGGACGACAACCTGACCGCCGATATGGACTATGCGAAATCGCTGTGCAAAGCCATCGCGCCGCACAAAAAATGGTGGAGCAGCCAAGTGTCCGTCACAGCGGGGGCGGACGATGAGTTTCTTTCGTTGGCGGCCCGGAGCGGTTGCAAGCAGTTGTTCATCGGCTTTGAGTCGGTTTCGCAGAAAAGCCTGGATAGCGCCCGAAAAGGCTTCAATCGCACGGATGACTACGCGGACATAGTCGAGCGCATCCACTCCCACGGCATTGCGGTCCAGGCGGGGTTTGTTTTTGGATTTGACGAAGACGCGCCCGACGTGTTTGATAAAACAATCGACTTCCTAGAAGGCGCAGGCATCCAAAACGCGACATTCCATATCCTGACGCCATACCCAGGCACGCCGCTCTATGAACGATTGAAGCGCGAAGGCCGCATCCTGACTTACGACTGGGCGAAGTACAATGCCCGTACGGATGTCGTTTTCGAGCCAAAAAATATGAGCGCCTCCGAATTGCTAAGGGGCTTCAACGACGTGAACAGGCGCTTCTATTCCGCCGGCAGCATATACCGCAGGCTGAAGAAATCCCCGGTGGGGCTGTACTGGACACTGCCGCTGAACTTGATTTATCGCCGCCTGTGGTACAGCAAGGGTATATGAAAGACCGGACAATAGGTAAAAAATCGTTATGATTCAACATTTTTCGGCGTAAAATCTGAAAATCCGAAGAGTGTTTTTGCATTTTAAAAACCGCCCCGCATATTTGTACATATACGGAGCGGTTTTTGCGAATTATATATTTATATGATGCTATATCGTTTTTTCATAAATTAAGCATTATAACTTTCCGGCGCCATGCCGGCCCAGCCGCGTCGCCAAGCATAAGCTTAGCTCCATGCGCTTACCTCATATTGAACCTGTCAAGAGCGGCCTGCCGTATTTCGATAGCGCGTTCTATGCCCATTGAACGAATGGTGCTACGGAAAGTATCGAACTCCGCATCAATGGATTTGGAGCCATTAATAAAAGCGGCCCAGTTCTCCAGCTTATACGTGTTTATCTCACTCATTATATTTGCGTACTCGGAGCTCTCATCGCTCGTGAACGTGGTGGCAGGCATTTTTTTCGAAAGGTCTATGTCCTGCGTCCTGTCTATCGTGTCGCGCTGCTCCTGGAAAGTCCCGAACCGGGCGTAGCGCACCAACGGATCGTGGAAGAACGCTTCCGCAATACCGCCCATGCTATATTTGACCAAAGCCAGCTCTACGGACAGGCCTTCCGGGTTGTTTATTATCTCGTCGGTGAATACCGGGACGCCGTTTATTATATTGTAGCTCTGTCCCTCGATGCCGAAATTCAACAGCATATGGCCCACATCATGATAATGGAAGTCCAGCCATTTCGCAGCCAGCGCTGGATCGGAGCTGGTGGTGGATATGGCGACTCCAGCGCCCTGGGCGCCTTGCAACGTACCGTTGTTGTATATCGGCTTGGTCCCCCGTTCAAGGACAGGGTATTTTACCCCGGTCATGGCATTCTCGCCCATTTGAATCAAGTAGCGCCCATAATCCAAACCGCTCAGGAATATGGCGCCCTGGCCGTTTGCGACTTTCGCCTCGTACGCAGTCAAGTCCCTTACACTAAACTCGGGATCGATGTACCCAGCAGCGAACCAACCATTCATGTGGCGTAGGTAATCGCCAAACTCGTCGTCCAACGGGCCGTATTTTACCGTACCTTCTTCATGATAAAAATCCATGTCCGTCTTCCATGCATTGGCGAGCCACCGCATCATATCGCGTTCGTCGAGGCAGTTGATTATCGGGTACTCGTCGTCCACGCCGTTACCATTCATATCGCCCATGTCTTTGAACGCTTTAAGCATTACGTCCCAATCGTCGATGGTCTCTGGTAGCTCCAGTCCTAGTTCGTTGAGCCAATCGTAGCGAACCAGGAACGACCATCCAGCCACTACCAATTGGTTCCAATGGATATAGGGGAAATAAAAATAATCGCCTTCGTCTGTGACCATGGTCATGGCAATGTCATGCACGTTAATGACCCTTTGCATAAAGTTCGGGCAGTTCTCCTCCAACAGGCTGTTGAGCGGGAGTATGACCTCGTCGTCCATCGCCTTTTGCGGCCCGCCTGGGAACCCGGACCAGCCCGAATAGATCATATCGGGGAAATCGCGCGACGCCAGCATGATGTTGAACTGCTCGCTCTCCTGTCCCATGGCAGGATGGATAAAATCTATGCTCACGCCGGTGAGTCGCTCAAGCTCCTGGTAGCCGGCAATCTCATTGTAATTAGTAAGGACAGGCGCTGCTTTAGTCCTGTCGATGGTTATCCAATAAGATAAAGTCGTCGGCTCCGATACTAACAAAAACTGATTGTCGCCGTCGTCCGTGGCAGCCTGTCCGGCAGTCTGCGGCTGGTTTCCGATGGCGCCGACTGTGGTCGTCGTGTTGACAGCAGCAGTGGTAGTGGTGGTCGCTGCTTCGGTGGCGGCTGCGGCTGCGGCGGCTGTTGTGGTGGCCGGAGCAGCAGTCGTACCTGCCGTAGTGGCGTCAGGCGCGCTCGGCGTGCTCGCTCCGCATGCGCCAAGAGTTATTATTAAAGACGCAGCTAAAATGATGCAGATGATTCGTTTCATTTACCTTCTCCCTTTTAGATTTTATTTCAACCTTTTATCGAACCAATCATAATGCCTTTGACAAAATACTTTTGAAGCATAGGATAAATAACTAAAACCGGAACTGTTGCTACAATCATAGTAGCGTGCTTGATGGACTCGCCGATGACTGCCGATGTGTCGGTGGGAAGCCCTGTAGTCATCGAGTCGGTGCTGTTGGATATCAATATTTCCCTCAATACTAGCTGGATGGGAAATTTCCCCCGATCGCGCAGGTAAATCATGGCGTTGAACCATGAGTTCCAGTGTCCGACGGCATAAAACAAAATTATTACCGCCAAAACAGCCTGGGAAACCGGAAGTATTATCCGAAACAGAATGACAAAGTCGTTCGCGCCGTCCACCCTCGCAGATTCTTCCAAGCTATCCGGTACTTCCAGCATAGCTGTGCGCATGATAATCAGATTCCATGTGTTAATGGCCGTCGGGAAGATCATCGCCAAAAAGCTGTCATATAAACCTATGCTCCGCACAAGCAAAAATGTGGGTATCAGTCCACCGTTAAAAAACATCGTAAACGTGATGAACAACATAATGACGTTGCGCGGCTTGAAAGACTTGCGCGATAGCACGTAAGCTCCCATGGAATTTAACAGGACATTCAGCGTTGTGCCCAACGATAAATAAAGCAAAGTATTTTGATACCCGGAGATAATCATGGGATTTTTAAAAACTTTTTCGTATGCGTCTGTGGCAAAGCCCAACGGATGGAACAGAAGCCCCCTGTGCTTAGTCAACAAATTGCCATCGCTGAACGAGGCGAACGCGGAGTAGACAAACGGATAAAGGGTCACGACTATCAACGCGCATAGAAATGCGATAATTATAATGTCGAAAACCTTCTCGCCCGCGCCCCTGTTATCGTACTTTCGCTTTAACCGCGCCGTAACGCCCCTCGCAGCCACGCTTCTCGCTGTCACTTCCCCACCCCCTACCATAAGCTACTTTCCGATACCTTTTTACTCAATGAATTAACCGAGACCAGCATAACAAAGTTAATGACAGCGTTGAAAAGGCCGACCGCTGTTGCGTACCCGTAGTTGCTCTCCAACAGCCCCTTGCGGTATACAAATGTCGATATAACGTCGGCTGTTTCGTATGTGTTGGGTGTGTACAGCAATAGGACTTTTTCCGATGAAACATTCATCACCCGCCCCACCCTTAATATCAACATAATGATTATTGTGGACATGAGGCACGGCAGCGTGATATTCCACAACTGCTGCCAGCGGCTCGCTCCGTCGATGCGCGCCGCTTCGTAAAATTCTTCGTTGATGGAACTCAACGCCGATAGGTATATGATACTGCCCCACCCCAGCTCCTGCCAGATGCCGGACCCAACGAAAATAGAGCGGAACCAGTCGGGCCGTTGCAAAAACAATATCGGCTCAATACCGGTAATCTGTGATAAAAGTGCGTTGACCCATCCATTCCTTGAGAGGAAGTCCACCATCATGCCGCAAATAATAACAGTCGACACGAAGTGCGGCAGATACGTGATAGTTTGAACCGTGCGCTTAAACCATATGCCCCTAAGTTGGTTGAGGATTAAAGCTAGGATGATGGGGGCGGGAAAACCAAAAAGTATGTCGTAAAAACTGATGAGCAAGGTGTTCCGCAAGATACGTGTGAAGTAAAAACTTGAAAAAAAACTGGTAAAATGCCTAAGCCCTATGAATGGGCTACGCAGCACGCCCATGCTCGGGCGATAATCTTTAAAAGCTATCTGTAGCCCATTCATCGGCACATACATAAAGATGGCGTAATAAAGGAGCACCGGGAAAATCATTATGTACAGATATTTGAATCTTATTATATGTTTTTTGAGTCTGATTCCGGTTTTCAAGCCCTCACCCACCCCATAAGCATAATTATTATTTATATCGTTCGCTTATCGTTCGCATTTGTATATTCACTAGAATATACATGAATATCGTTTACTATTATATACCTTTTTATAAATTATAACGATATCCGTACGGCGTCGCTCTCATGATCGAGCGCGTAAATGTCTAGCGTTGGTTCGCCCGCGTTTGCGCTAACGCATTCGTCAGCGTTTTCGCATTCGTTTAGTAGTGTAAGCTTCAGCTTCCTGGTCGTGCCGGGCATGAGCATAAAGTAGTTGTCCGACAGCATCGCCCTTTCGCTGCATTCCAGTTCCACCAGCTTGATGTACTGATCGCTGCTCAACGTAAGCTCCCACTCGCAGCAACCCAGCTTGTCCGCTTTTATGGATATCGCAGGCTTTGCAGTCTCGACTTCAAATAACGGGCAAAACAGCAGAAAGTCCTCGCTGACCGTCTCCCCGCCGCCGCGCGACAGCTTTACATGCATCGCCTGCCGCCAGCGGTTGCTCAGCCCGTCGTACCAATCGGGCTGCGTAAACAAGCAGTGTCCGGCGCCCGACGGGACGGCCACTTCCTGCTCCGCGCGGTCAAGCACCTGCCCAGTCAGGGTATCGAATAGCGTCAGCGTCAACAGCCCGTTAAAAGGATCACCGTCGTTCGTCGCCCTCACGCGGATGTCCGAACTGTCGCGGTACGCATGGATCAGCACCGGCTTGAACAAGCGGGCGCATTGGTAATACGGCATCAGCGGGCGCCTGTCGTAGTCGACGCATCCATAATTCATCATGATGCCGCCCTTGTTCAGCGGCCAGTAGATGATGCCCGTGCATGACGGCCCCCTGACGCGCACATAGTATAGCGACATATAGTCGGCCGTCATTTGCTCGAGTTCCAGTCCCCTTGCATAGGCCCTGAGGCTCGAATTCATATGGTACTCAGTAAATTGGTTGATCTGCCACAGCGCGGTGGATGTGCGTTGCTGCCAATTGATGTTCCAATTTTTGCCGCTGTAGTCGTCGACTTTGATGCCCATCCATTTTTCCAATGTCTCCGGGCGGGATATCGTGCCCGCGTACCAACACGTCTCCGTCACGAACAGCGGGTCCTCCGTCGCGTTGTAGAAGTTCCCCCATGTATGCGTCTCACCGTCAACAGGCGACTGCGAGAGTTTTTCGCCATGCGGCGAGTTGGGGATGTAGGGTATCTCCGGACAGTATTGCGCGGCGATTTTCGGGAACTCGTCATAGAGCAATTTTGCGCCGTAGAAGCGGTCCATTGTCATTTTCCAGCCCCAGGCGTCCCAACCTTCCTGCTGCTCGTTGCCCCCGCAGAAAATGGCGAAGCACGCGTGGCTGCGGAGCTGCTTCAGCATTATGATGGTTTCGTTTTTGACTTCCTCGACAAACTCATCGTCGTAGTCCGGGTAGGGGTGGCTGTGCAGGTGTCCGTCCATCCAGAGCATGATTCCATATTTGTCGAAGAGTTTATAGAACCAATCGGGCTCGTGCATGCCCCCGCCCCACAGCCGCACCAAGTTCATATTGGCGTTGACGGCCAGTTTTACGAGGTTCTCCACTTGTTCTGGCGTGCCGCCGCCATTGAGCACGTCCACCGGTATAATGTTGCTGCCCTTAATGTAGGTGGGCTTGCCGTTTACGACGAATTGGAAATCGTGGCGCCCGGACGGCTTCTGTTTAATCAACGCGATCTCTTTTATGCCTACTTGCTTTGTGATGGTGTGCAGTTCGCCGGCGCCATTTGATAACGTGACCTTCAAATCGTACAGGTACTGCTCGCCGCTGCCGTTAGGCCACCAAAGCTTGGGCTCAGCAATGCTTAGGGATATGGCGCCTTTCCCGTCGGCCAGGGCGGCGCTGCCCTGCGAGGCCACATTGCCGTCGCGGTCTGTCAGGATCGCCGTAGCCGTGTAGCTACCCTCCTTGCCCCCCGTGTCCGCCTCCACGCGCACGGACGCCGTCGCCGTTTTGCATTCCGGGAGCCCGATGGAGCTGACCGAAAACTCGCTCTCGTTGATAAACGCTTCCGAATAGCCCAAAATATTGACTGGGCGCACCAACCCAATGCCCCAGATGCCCTGCCCCAATAAATTGAAATCTTCAGCATAGCTGCGTTGATAGCGCCGGACGAGGGAACGCTCGCGGATATAGATCGAACCTCTGCCCGGGCCCAGCATCTCAACGGCCTTGTCAGCTTTATGCGCTACCATGCGAGAATGCCCTTTTACGTGGATGACCAGCGAGTTCCCTTTCTCTTTCAAGCCATGCAGCTCGAACGCCCACGGGATGAACATGTTACTACATGTGCCTACCAGCTTGCCGTTTACATAGACATCAGCGAAGGTGTCGACGCAGTCCAGCTCGATGAAATAGCGCCCGCAACCAGCGATGTCTGAAGTCAAATCAAACTCCGCCTTGTACAGCCAATCGGCCTGAGAAACCCACTGCACCTTTACCGAAGCGTCATGCCCGCTATACGGGTTCTCCAGCTTGTTGGCTTCGATTAGGTCGTAATGTATGGCCCTGCCTGGCTTCGCGTCAATCCAATCCAGCCCGTCCTGCTGCGGAATACCCCCACCCTGCGGTATGTCTTTGAGCTGCGCCAGGTGAAAATGGGTCAATTCCTTGATCTTGGTAACCATTGCATAACCTCCCTCATTTTTTGTTTTCGTCATTAACATAAGCTTTAAAACGATCGCGCCATCCGCCAAAACTTTTAACAAATACCTTTTTTAGCAACTCCGTATCTTTGTTTAACAACGACAAATAAATGTTCCTGTGATCCATAGCTGCCTCGATAAGTTTCAAAGGTCTTATTTTGCTATGCATCACTTCAAAAAATAATTCCAGGGACGCTTCACCAATCTTAATAATATATGGGTTGTGCGTGCAGCGGAGTACGGACATGTGAAAATCCAACTCATCTTGAGCTTCCACCAATGTGTCCTGGCTCTCCTTGCGAACCCGATCTTCGAGCGCCATTACGATTTTTTCGATTTCTGCCAAATCCTCGGAGGTGGCGTTATCCATGGCCATATGGGTATATGCCGTCTCATACATTTCCCGAAACTGCACAAGGTACTCTGCGGATTGCGGGAGCAATAAAAACTGTATGCCCAGCGCATTAGCCACGCCCTCTTTCAATTCAGTACATACAAACGTGCCTTCGCCCTGGCGGGCTTCGACGGCGCCCAGCGTTTCAAGCATCTTAACCGCCACCAGCACCGAGGATATTCCAACGCCCATTTTTTCCGCCATTTCGTTAACAGCAGGAAGTTTGTCTCCTGGTTTTAAGTCCCCTCGCATCAACAGGTCTTTGATCGCGGAAAATACTTGATCCGTAACTTTTTCTTTCTTTTGTATGGATTTAATTACCACTCGCATCCCCCTGTTAGGCCATTATTGTATAACATGAATATAATCAAAAGGAAAATTATGTGGGCTTTAAACGATATATACTTATTTAATCATATGATGATATGTTAACTAAAGATAACAATATCATAACATAATAACAATATCAATATAAAAATTTGTTATAAAAAATTTTTTAATTTGATACTTGATGATCAATTAACAAAAATATCCATATTAAAAACACAAAACCCGCAATCGCTGCTAACAGCATGTGCGGGTTTTCAAAAACATAGATATTGATTTTTGATTCTACTGTATGAACGTACTAAATGCCACAATATGACAAAATTTACCAGTATGTGCAAGCCGATCAAGAAAATTCATATTTACTGAGCAGCAGAACCTTGACAATAGTATAAATGCTCTTAAGCAACAATGGAAGCAGTGTGTAAAATAGCGCTGAAATCCTTGATATTACTGGGCTTGCAATCTATATTAATGTATAATTGTCGCCAAAAATAAATGATATCGAGGTTTCCCCATGTTCAGACTGACTGACGACCTTGAATATATTGTTTTCCGGGTCGTCCCAATCAATGAAATCGATGTGTAGAGCAGTTTTGCTGGGGGCGTCGCGTGTGAGGTCAAAACCCTCATTAACGAGCAGAAACGAATAGCGGTTTCCTTGATACAACGGCGTGGACAGTTTATTTTCCAAACGACCGATTATCATTTCCGTTTCGGCTTTCGTCAAATCGGAATATCGGGTGGAGAGGTACACCTGTAAATCGACTTTGAGCATAATTTCCTCAAAGGTGCGATGGATCGTGTCACCGGGGACATCGGTATAGTCCTGTTCTTGGAACAAGCCGATGAAATCCACATCAAACTCGGCTTCTGTAAATTACCCTCTGACAAAACTGTAGTCCACGATATTACTCTACTTTATGCTTCATCCTCATTGCTTTCGGCAAGTGCCGCCAACTCGCGCAGTTTGCTTTCTAATACTTTCTTGTCCGGCAGATGGAGTTTATATTCCGCAATCAAAGCGGGGGACAAACTTCGGCTCATAGCGTATTCGACCACCGTTGTATCTTTTTTAGTACAGAGTATAAGCCCAACACTCGGATTTTCATTATCCTTTTTTATATCGCGGTCGAGAGCTTCAAGGTAAAACTCCATTTTACCGAGATGCTCCGGCTCGAACTCACCGATTTTTAACTCTATCGCCACGAGACAACATAACTCCCGATTGCTGAATAATAAGTCGATATAAAAATCACGGTTGCCAACTTGAACTCGATATTCATCTCCAACATAGGCAAAATCTTTGCCAAACTCTAAAATGAACTTTTTCAGGTTGCCAACGATGGCTCTGCGCAAGTCTTTTTCGCTATGCTTATCCGGCAAGTCTAAAAACTCAAGTACATAACTATCCCGCAGAGCGGTTAAATCCTTGTTCTGCTTAGTTATCAGCTTGTTGTGAATATCTGAAAGCATCGTACGTTCGTATAAGCCACTGTCCATTTGCCGCATTAACTCGCGGGATGTATAGCGATTTTTTACCGAAAGCGTAAGATAAAATTCGCGTTCTTCGTCGGTTTTGCATGGCATTATCCGCAGATTGTGTGTCCAAGGTAATTCTCGTATCAGTGATACGAGTTTTTCTTTACCCTGATATGTTTCATAAAACTGCTTCATCCGCCAAATATTGGCAGCAGAGAACCCATTAATGCCGACATAGCGGTTTTGAATAAATATCGAGAACTCTTTGACGGTGGATTTGCCCCAATCACTATCGGTAACGCGGCGGCTTACATACTCGCCGATGTTCCAATACATACTGATGAGTTCGCGGTTGACCGCACGGAACGCGCTCTCTCGGGCATTTTCGATAATGGCAATTACGCCGTTAAAAGCATTTTCTTCCGTTTCATTTATTTTATCGCTCACAAGTGCCCCTCCGATACTCGTATCAACGGTACGAGTATTCAAATTCTCTCAATAGTGATGAGAGTTTTATGCGCCCACTTCTTCAATCGAGCTTTTTATCAGTATCGGGCAGATATCTTTAATCTGAGCTTTCATTTTTTCGTTTATTTCACACTGTGTGAGATAAGCATTGTAGATGTTCACAATCGACCTATAGAGAGGTTCATGTCTGTACAGAAAAACGCTATCCACTTTTTTTTGCCCTGTCCCTGACGAAAAAATCTGCGACAGCATGGAATCGCCGTTTCTGTTATGGATGCGTACAGCGAAGGACAAAAGATACTTCTATTTCCCGGCCCTTATCTTGTGCATACCATACAGTTCCTTAAGAGTATACGTGTAGCCGTCATGCGAATAGAGCGTTTTGGAATTCTTTAACCGCCCGATGCTGTGGTACCCAATGTCGTATATGCCCATTACAAATTTCGGGTGCGTAAACAAACTGTCAAACAGGACATGTTTTGCCGGAATGCCATATTTCCTGATGTCCCTGAGCATCAACAGCGCCACATCCGGGGCTTTCATCAATGCCTGCTTCTTTGCCTTTGCCCCGCATGTGCGGTTGTCTGTATGGCGCGCTTCATTGTACCTTTGCTTTTTATCGGCCGACGACATGTGACGGAACGCCGTTGGTATGAACGTCGTGCCGTCCGTCCAACCGAGGAATAGGCTTCGGAACCCACGCTTGTACGTCCTGTATTTGGCGTAAACTATTGATTTATCAAAGTTCAGAGCCTTATATGCATGTGCTAAGTTTCAGTATTTAAATTAAAACTTTGTCAATTGAGCTTCATACTTTTGTTTTAGGTTATTTTTCCACGTATCTAAAAAATAAAAACTTAGAACTCGGTACTTATTAGGGTTAGTAGTCCTCTTTGGTAATGGCTTTTTCCATACTGAAAAATCAATTCGGCCATTTCCTCTTATATCAGCATAAACCACATGATTTTCGTACTCATCCAGCCAGCTAATTCGCCTTTCTTCTGTGATCTTCAAAAATCCTAACTCAGAAAGACGGTGTTCTGCCCAATTGAGCTGATCTTCATTGCGTGGTATTTTACCCCATAAATGTTCATCATATAAAACTTCTTCGAACGGTGTTATTTTAAACAGAGATTCATTTTGTCGCCTTACCCTTAAATCTTGTTGCTTTTGTATTTCAATTTTGGTTTCCATTTCGGAAAATTTTTCATTCCAATAATCCAATGCCAGTTTTTCCGCAGTTTCAGTAAACAAGCATTGTTGAATATTGCCATAACCAACAAGGTGCCTACGTAATCCTTCTGGCAAAGTAAAACCATCATAATAATAAGGCGAATTTGGCGCACTATTACACAAAGGGCATTTAACTCTTTCTTGCACCCAACTATTAAAGCGTTCTTCTGACCGAGATGGAACACTATCGATTATTTGCTGCACGGTATTGTTAAGCCACTGATAAGTGTCCTTTCTGGATTTGCATTTGGAATAATCTGTAAGTAAAGAGGACATTTCCCACGGTAGCAAATAAAGCAACCTATGTCTAGTTCTCTTTAATTCAACTTTTAATCGCTCAACTGTCTCGTTTCTATAGCTAGTAGAAAGTATTATATGATTCTTTGACATAATAAAAACCATGTACAAACTGTATACAAATTGTCATGAATGAATATAGTATGGTCCTTGTGTGACAGTTTTTCCCTTTCTATTTTTAATGCTAACCGCCATACACCAACAGCGCACAAATATTGCATGAAAATATACGGCAGTTGTGCCTTGTTGTGGTGCGCCGAGGGCGTCGCACCCTACACGGGTGTACCGAATGGCACTATTATGAAATTCGTCGGTTCGGGGAAGCGCGGTTCCCCTCACCTCACGGGCGCGTAGCGCCCGCACGGCGCGTTGCGCTGCGATAGTGTCCACGACTCCATACTTTCGTGCCCTGCTGGTGGCGGTACCCGTCGTGAACACTATTTATGCTCTATTCACGTATATGTTATCTTTATGCAATTGCTTTAGCAGTTTCTCGCCGTTGCGGTAAAATATGTTCCGCCTGTCGTCGTCGGTTATGTCCGCCGACAACACCGCGCCCACGCCGTGGTGGGTGTCGAACCATGGCACGTCGGTTCCGAACAGGATGCGCTCCGAGCCCACTTCGGCGCACAGCAACTCGATCGCCCCCCTATTGTCCATGACGGCGGTGAGCTCTGCAATCAGGTTCGGATGGTTCTTTATCAACTCTGCGCCGTTCTTCCAGTCGTCGTGGAAGCTGTGCCCGCATATGAATATGGCGCCCGGATAGCGTGTCGCGATTGTCGCGACCTCGTCCACGCCGTCGTATTTGCTGCCGCCCCATGTGTGCAGCAGGGCGGGCAGGCGGTTGGCGTCCAGATATTCCATGAACGGCTTGTAGGCGTCTGAAGTCAGCGGGGTCTGGTCCGTATCGGCGTGCATCTTCATGCCGAGGTAATATGCCTTGTTCGCCTCCAAGCGGGCGATGGCCGCTTTGAAGTCGGTCCGCCCGGGGATGACGGCATGGTACGCGAGGAAATGCCCGGGGAAGCGCTTCGCCACGTTCAGGTTGTACCCTTCCTCGAATTCGGCGTAAGCCATAGCCATGTGCGAGCAAAACACTGTCAGCTTCGTGTTGCACCGCTGCATGACCTCTATCATCAGCTCCGGGCTGAACGCGGGCAGGTACATGGAGGCGAGGTTGTGCATATGCGCGTGGAAGTCCAGGATATAGCAATCGCCCGGCGCCCTGCTCTCCCAAAACTCGCGGGCGAGGCCGGAATCTCTATTAATCATATGCGCGCCCCTTTCTTTTTGCGCTGCCTATATGCGCGCGTTGCGACAGTCCCCTCGTTGCTCATATGCGCGCCCCCTTAAGCAGCTTTTTCAGGTTGCCGCCCGCAATCAGCGCCTTGTCGTCGTCACTCAGTTCCGCGTGCCGGACGACCATCATATGGGCGCCTATATAGCACTCCGGGAACGCGCTGCCGAACAGGACGCGCCCCGCGCCGTACCTTTGCGTAATGTCGGGCAGCCACGACGCCGTCTGGATGTACGACATGTCCAGATACAGGTTGGGATAGGAATCCAGGAACGGGCGGAACTGGCGGTCGCTCGGCCAGCAGTTCGCGTATGTCAATATAGCCGTGAGGTTACGGAACTCGCTCATCAGCGCCTCGGCTTGCTCCAGTGTCAGCCCCCTGCCCGTGTTCAGCAGCACGGGGATGGAGCGCTCCTGCGCCATTTCCAGGTAGTCGCCTATTACCGAAGCCCTGGGCATGTAGCGGTTGGCCTGCGGGTTCAGCGCCAGTGCAGCGATGTTGCTTTTTTTCATCGCCTTCGGCAGCTCGCCAGGCGGCGTTATCTCCCCCGTGCTGGACGGCAACAGCGACCAGCATCCGTACAACTCGGGAGCGCCGCGCGCGTCGCGCTCACCGCGTATACCGCCCATACCGCGCGCGCCGCGCACGTTTGCCACGTCGCGCGCTATAATTTCATTGCCTAAAATGGGCTCCTCCATGGCGTAGTATACCAGCCCGCCGGCGACGCCCGCGCGGTCGAGCTCGGCACGCAAGGCCCCGATGTCCGGGCAGCCGGGGAGCTGGCCCTTCATCGTGTCTGGCCCATATACTAGATTGCAATCCAAAAATTCCATATTATATATCCATTCAGTATTTGTTGTGGGCGCGGGCGAACCGCAGGCGAACTCTGTATTTATAGATTACTGTCCGCGTAGTTGATGACTTTCGCAACTTTTTCCACATGTTCCGGCTGCAGGTTCAAGTTGAAGGAAAAACGCATGGAGCGGGCGAGGATGTCCAACGTGTTTTGGCACATGTCCGGGCTGTATTCCACGCCGCCATGGTAGTTCGGGTCGTTCCAGGGGTAACCGGCTGGGGTCGGGCTGTGCTTTTGCAGGATGGCTTCCCAATATGTGTATACGTGTCTGTCGGGGAAGCCTTCGTTATACAGCGAGCCAATGGCCAGCCCCTGCTCCGCCATAAGCTTAACCATGCCTGCGGTGCTTTCCTTGTCTCGGCCAATCAACGTGACCGATATGCCGCAGTCGCCCTCGGGGTCGTCGACGTGCTGCAACGCGTAGTTCTTCGGCGCGTCCAGGCACGAAAGCAGGTGCTTCTTCAACGGGCGCGTCTTGCCCAGAATGGCGTCGAGTTTGTCGAACTGTACCCGCGCAATCGCCGCGCAGACCTCGTTTCCGCGCATGCCCATCTGCGTGTATGGCGCTAGTTTCGCCCCCCGCGAAAGCCCGGTCTTCCACATGGGCGAACCAGGGTCGTGCGCGTACACGCCGCGTATGAAAGCGTCGTCGTCGTTCGTGAAGAACACGCCGCCCTCGCCGCATGTTATCACCTTATAGAAATTCAGGCTCCAGGCGAACGCGTCCGAGCCCATCCCCGTATACTCGCCCCGGTATTTGGAACCAATGGCCTGGCAAGCGTCCTCTATTAATCTGATGCCCCGCTTTTTGCATATCTCGCGCAAAGCGCCGACGCGCCCCGGCACGCCCTGCATGTGCACTGCGATGACCGCTTTCGTGTATTCCGTGATTTTGCGCTCCACGTCCGCCGGGTCGAGGCCGAGCGAATCGTCTATGTCCGCGATGACGGGCACCGCGCCCGCGTTCGTCACGGCAGATGCCGTCGAAATGTATGTATACGCCGGGACAATCACCTCGTCGCCGGGGCCGATGCCGTATGCAGACAGGCACAGCGTGAGCGCGCATGTGCCGGAGGCGACCATCAGCGCGTGCTTGGCGCCGAGTTTTTGGCACACCTCCTGTTCAAACAACTGGCACTGGCTCTGCCAGCCCTCGCCCGGGTACCGAAACAACCGCCCGGGGTGGTTGAGCACATTGGCGACCGCCTCGATTTCCCTGTTGTCCATTGCGCTCCACCCTATGCCGCCGCCCGGCAGCGGGGTATCGATAATTTTCATACTCGCCCTCCTGAAAATAGCTTTATTGAACCATCACCATACTAACAAACATAAAGGCGCATGGCAATTGTCGATATCTTTATTTTATTATGGTAACCTGGTAACATTACATTATTAGCAAAATGAAAAGGGGCGCATATGAGACTGGGCATATCTACGACAGACTTTACCCAAATGCCGGCTGAGAAGCTGTTCCGCCAAATAAACGACTATGGCCATGGGTGCTGCGTCATCCAATTGGGGCTGTCATATCTTGCGGAATCCGGCTTCGATAAAGACGGTGTTTTTGAAATCCCGGAGCGCGTAAGCAAAAAAACGATTCTGGCCGCACGTTCGGCGGGCAGTTTCGGGCTGGACATCGTTGCCATCAACGGTACCTTCAATATGGCCTACCCCGACCCACGCATCCGCAGCGAAGGCGTACGCAGGTTCGACGCGCTCGCGGAAGCGGCGGGCGAGATGGGCTGCGCACTGATCACCCTTTGCACCGGCACGCGCAACACGTCCCGGCTTTGGGCCCCCCACCCTGAAAACGGCGAGCCTTCGGCTTGGGCCGACATGATGGACACCATGCTCCGGCTCGTGGAGATCGCCGAGCGGCGCGGTCTGACGCTCGCCATCGAAACGGAGGCGTCCAATATTATCGACACGCCGGAAAAGGCGCGGCGCGCGCTGGACGAGATCGGCCCCCTCAACGGCGCCGCCCGCGTGGGCATCATAATGGACTGTGCGAACCTGTTCCGCCCCGGCGAAGCCCGGCGCGCGCTCATGGACGCGCGCACCGAGAGGGCGTTCGATCTGCTGGGCGAAAGGGTGGTGCTGGCGCACGGCAAGGATATAAAGGAATCGGACGCGGGCGAACTCAACTTTTGCGCGGCGGGCGAGGGCATGGTAAACTTCCCATTGTTTTTGCGGCTCCTCCGCGAGCGCGGCTACGCCGGCGACATGATCCTGCACGGCATAAAAGACGTAGCACAGGCGCCGCGCGCCCTGGCTTATATGCGTTCGTGCATGCAGGCATGACTGTCAACGTGTCAGGTTTTTCATCCAGCGGTAGCGGTTCACCTTGACCACGGCGACGCCGCATTTTAGAATCTGGTCGCAGTGTATGGAAAAGAAAATCACCCATGGCGGCGCGTCGAACACAAGCAGCGCGACGAGCGCCATCGGGATCATCACCAGCCAAACGAATATAAGGTCGTTCACGAACACAAAATGTGTCGCCCCGCCCGCCCGCACAATCTGGAGCGTCGCCATCTGGTAGGACGTACCGACCATAGTCGCGCATAAAATCGTCAAAAACTCCATGCAATATCGCATGGTCTGCGGCTCCAGCGCCCGAAACGCGGGCAGCGACAGCACCGCCCCGCGCGCCGAAAACATTATCGTGGCGGAGACAAGGCCCACTGCGGGGTACACTATTTGCAAGGTCTTGGTGTAGTTCTTCGCCGTATCGTACTCGTTCTTCCCTATGGCCTGCCCGACCGTCAGCGAACCGGCGCTCGCGATGCCGTATATGAATATGAAGAAAAGCTGGCTCAAGTTGCCAACAAGCGAGTTGGCCGCTATGACGGACTCGCCGAGCCGCCCGATGATCGCCGCTTTCGCGGTGTTGCCGAGGCCCCAGAAAATGTCGCCGAATATCACAGGCAGCCCGTAGCGTATATAGTCGAGCGACAGCGCCTTGTTGCGCAGCGTCAAATCCTTCAGCCGATAGCGAATCTTGGTATCGCGGCGCAGTACGTAGAACGCGACCACGGCGAATTCGATGACCCGCGAAATCAGCGTCGCCAGCGCCGCCCCGGCGACCCCCATCTCCGGCGCGCCGAGCTTGCCGAAAATGAAAACGTAGTTGAACACCAGGTTCGTGATGAACACGGTGACGGCGGACACGATGCCGATGTTGACCATGCCCGCGCAGCGCATCGCGGCGATGAGGACATTGGTGAGGGCAAAGAAGATAAATGACCAGCGGAGCCAGGCCATATAAGTGATACCCTCGGAGACCACGGAGTCTGCGGTGCTCAGCAGCCCGAGGACGGGCCGCCCGAAAAAAGTCATCACCAATAACAGGGCCAGCCCCACCCCGGTCGCGATATACAGGGAAAACGATATGATTATCTTTACGGAGCGTATGTCGCCTTTGCCATAGTACTGCGCCGCGAGTATGACGAGCGCGGCGGCCAGCCCCATCAAGAGCATGTGCAAGATGCCCTGTATCTGGTTAGCTACAAATATACCGCCGATGGAACTCTCGCCCAGGTGCGAGACCATGAGGTTGTCGGACAGCCCGACCCCGAACGATATCACGCTCTGCCCCGCCAGCGGCAGGGCGATGAGCGCCAGTTTTTTATAAAAAGCCGGATCCCTGTTGAACCATGCAAATCGTTTCTGCGCCATTATTGCCCCTTTGCCGCTTGTTTTTGCCCCGCGCGATGGTGCGCTATGATGATATTATCTCTTTTCAACGCACATAACAAGGGGGCATAATGCTCACAGCCGCCGCGCCTTCGCCGCAATCAGGCTCGCCGCGTAAAACAACACGGTGGTCGCCGCCAGCACCAGCGCCGAGAACCAAAAGCCGCTGACGAAATCCCCGTACCGGAACACCACGCCGAACGTCTCGCGGAAAGCTTCCAGGGACTCCGGCGGGGCGTTGCGGAACAGAGCCGCCAGCTCCCCGTCGGAGAGCGCCTGCTTGAACATGCTCGCCGCGTGGGACATGGGGAAGCACTTTATCACCCACCCCACGGCCTCCGGGAGCTGCCCAATCGGTATGTATATCCCCATCAAAAAACCAATCAGCGTGCCCACGACGGTGCTCAGCGAGGCAAAGGCGTTCTGGCTGTTCACAAACGTGGAGACGAAGAAAACAATGGCGTTCCCGCACAGGACGCTCAGCACCGACGCCAGAAACATCCGCGCGAAGCCCGCCGCGCCCGGCATCGCCCCACCGCTGAGCGCAATGTACGCCAATACGATAACAAGGGCCGCCAGAGTCATGATGAAGCCGACCGCAGCGGAGCCGAACACATAGGCAAGCGTGATTTTCCCGCGCGGCGCCGGGCTTGTATAAAAGTCCTTCGCAGCCCGTTCCTTGTCGGAAATCCCTATCCCGACCGCGCCCAGGCTGCTGGTGACGCTCGTCACCGCCACCATCCCGGCCATGGTCATGCCCGCCATGACCACGCCGATTTTGTCCGAATCGAACCCGAGCTGCTGTCGCAAAGCCTGCTCCGCCACGTCGCCGAGGAACAGCACATACAACCCGATTATTATGATGACCGCAAGCAGCGAAAAGAATACGTTCGCCCTATCGCGGTAGAACAGCAATATATTCCTTTTAACCAGCATCACAAACCCCTCCGTTCAACCAGCATCTTCAAACCCCTCCGTTCAACCAGCATCTTCAAACCCCGTTCAACCAACATCTTCAAACACCTCCGTAAACCCCTCCGTCAAATTGAGGAACACATCGTCCAGCGTCCCGTTGATTATCTCGACATTGGCGATGTCGCCCCTGTGCCGCTCGATAATCGGCAGCGCGTCTACGGTGCTTTTCAGGCTGTGCTCGACGTACTGCCCACCCTTTGTCGTGATTTTAAGCATGTCCGAGCAATAGCGCGTTTTGAGTTCCAGCGGCGAGCCATGCGCCTTGATTTCGCCTTTATGGATGACCACGATGTCGTCGCTTTCCGCGGCCTCCTCCATATAATGGGTGGTCAAAAACACCGTCATGCCACTGCTTTGCTGCAGGTCGCGTATCAACCGCCAGATGTCGCGCCGGTTCTTTGGGTCCAGCCCGGTCGTCGGCTCGTCGAGGAACAAAAGCTTTGGCGTGTGGAGCAGCGCCCTGGCTATGTCGGCTCGGCGCCGCTGGCCGCCGGACAGCTTCCCGTAGCGCCGCGCCGCGTACTCCAATATGCCGGTTGTCTCAATAGCGCCATCGACGGCGCCTTTGAGCCTTGCGCCGCGCAGCCCGTACAGGCTGCCGCGCACGGCGAGGTTCTCACGCACGGTCAGGAGCGGGTCCAGCACGCTGTCCTGGAAAACCACGCCAATGAGCCCACGCACTTTATCGGCGTTGCGGCTGACATCCAGGCCGCCGATGAGCGCGGCGCCGGACGTTTTGGCGAGCAGCGTCGTCAGGATGCCGATGGTCGTGGTCTTGCCCGCGCCGTTAGTCCCGAGGAAAGAGAAAAGGTCCCCCTCGCCGACTTGGAAGCTGATGCCGTTCACGGCCTTCACATCGCCATATGTTTTGTATAGGTTTTCTACTTGGATAATCAAAGATAACCACCTCCCATCTCATTGTGCCGGGAGGCGGCCATTTAATCAAGGCTCGTCGGCGCGAGTTGCGTTTTCGCTATTGTGAAATGCGTCTATCTTCTCGTTGAGCCGTTTTGCGAGCTTTCTGTCCCGTATTTCCTGTATCGCGTACGCCGGGACGTAGATGGCCAGGAAAAACGCAACCATGATAATCGCGTTTGACGCGTCCATCCATCCGAAATAGATAAGCAGCCCGAACACGATGCCTGCCGTGAGGGTAAAATGCAAAATAGGGAATAAAAACGTCTCTATCCGGCTGGAACGGTTTTTGGCCTTGTTCCGTACAAATATCAGCGTAGGCAGGACGGCTGCAAACGATATGAGCGGGAACCTCAGCAAATCCTGCATGGTCATCGTCATGCTATTATCCATATACATATTAATCGCGCCGACAAACAGGACCTGGGCCGTGGTGAGTATGCAAAAAAGCAGGGCCATAAATTTTATGGCGTTCTTCAGCTTCATAGGCCGAACCTCTCTTTCAGCGCGGGCACGTACTGCCGCGATATAATCACCTTTTCCCCGTTTGACAGGGTCGCCAGGAACCGACTGCTCCCGGCGGGCGAGACGCTGATGATTTTCCTCACGTTGGCGATGGCTTGCCTGCTGATCCGCAAGAAGTCGTCCTTGCTCAGCAGCTCCTCGATCTCGTAAAGCTTAAGCCTGCTCCTATAGACCGACTTCTCCGCATACACGAACGTCTTGAGGTCCACGCTTTCTGCGTAGAACACACTGCCCACCGGGAGCATATAGGACTCATCGTCAATGTAGACCGTCAAGTTTTCCGGGCTTTTTAGCAGGTTGATCGCCCTCATGACATTTTCGGTCATATTTTTGACGCTTATGGTAACGGTGTCCTCGTCCCCTGGGGCCGGGTCCTGAATAATTATCCTCATCTTTCGAGACGCGCTCCTCGCGCTGATGCAAAACTACTGCGTGCTGCGGTACAGAGCCATTATAGCCCAAAGCCAGTATAGCACAAAGTCAGTATAGCACAAAGCAGGCCCGCCATCTATCATGCAATTTTACTCTAATATTTTACTCATGCCGCATGGCGCCTGAATGGCATATGACCATATCGTATAAATCTGACTTATTATATATCTATAGTTTATATGCCCCTCAATAAAATATTGTATTGTGTTAATATAATTATATGAGATATTTAAACCTTGGGGTGCTTGCGCATGTCGACGCGGGCAAGACCACGCTTGTCGAGCATTTGCTGTACAGGAGCGGCGCTCTGCGCGCGCCCGGCTCCATTGAGAAAGGGAACACGCAGTCCGACCGGCTCGCCATCGAAAGGGAGCGCGGCATCTCCGTCCGCGCCTCGTCCGTGAGCCTGGAGCACGGCGGCGTCAGGATCAACATCATCGACACACCGGGCCACATTGACTTTACGGGCGAGGCGGAGCGCGCGCTGTCCGCGCTCGACGCGGCGGTCCTAGTTGTTTCCGCAGCGGAGGGCGTGCAGTCGCAGACGGAGATTTTTTGGCGCGCGCTGCGGGAGCTGGGCATCCCCACGATAATTTTTATAAATAAAATTGACCGGATGGGCTGCGATCCGGATGCGGTGCGGCGCGCGCTAACCGACGAGTTCGGTGCGGGCATATACGCCGTCAACACGGCGGATGCGCCGGGCAGCCGCGCTTGCGCGGTGGGGCCGCCCGCCTTCTCGGACGACGATGTCCTCGCGCTGTGCGAGCGGGACGGCGCGCTTGCCGAGGAGTATCTGGCCAGCGGTGAGGCGCCCGGCGCGGGGCGGCTTGCCGCGTCGGTGGCGGGGCTGTCTGCGGTTTGCGCGGCCTTCCCGCTGCTGCACGCCGCCGCCGCGCTGGACATAGGCGTCGCGGAGCTGCTGGACGCCCTCGTGAA
>WRLR01000013.1 GCA_009777515.1 Oscillospiraceae bacterium
CTTCCTCACCCTCTTCATCTTCCGTATCCGCCGGTGCTTCCGTCGCAGCCGCAGCAGCAGTTGTGGCTGCGGCTGTCGTCGCCGCCGCAGTCGGCGCGTTGCCGCCGCCGCCACCGCCACCGCACGACGCCGCCACAAGGGCGACCATAATAATTGCCATGAGCATAGCTAAAATCTTCCTGGCTTTCATTTGCATTCCTCCAATATTGTTTATGTGAACATTATTACAAAAAACCTATAATTAGTAGCATTGAACACGGCGATGTTATACTAAAATCCAAATTTTGTCAAGAAAAATGCATTACCGCGCCCATAATATTAATTCATATGCATGACCGAACCCATAATGCATCCATTCATTTATGGATTTATAATTAAAGACTAGCCGCCACGGGTAGGGCGCGGGGCAAAAATACTGTCTATAATTCTGTCATGCATTTCATTTATAATAATAATCACGACAGGCGCCTCCACCAGCGTGGCAGGAAAGAAGGAGAAAAATCATGGGACTATTTGACAAGAAATTTTGCGATGCATGCGGCGAAAAGATAGGCCTTTTGGGCAACAGGAAATTGGATGATGGAAATATATGTTCAAAATGCGCGAAAAAACTCTCGCCGTTTGCCACCGACCGGCGCAGGACTGCCCTGGCCGAAATAAAAAAGCACCTTGAATACCGCGAGGCGAACAAAGCGGAGGTGGCAGCCTTTCGGGTGACCCGGGAGCTTGGGGGATGGACAAAAGTGCTGATCGACGATAGCGCGGGCAAGTTCATCGTCACATCGTCTAACCGCTGGCAAAACGATAACCCCGATGTTATCAACCTTTCTCAGATAAGCGGCTGCCGAACCAATGTCGAGGAAAGCAGGACCGAGATTCTGACAAAAGACAAGGACGGCAAAATGGTCAGACAGTTCCCCAGGCAATACAAGGTGGAGCTCGATTATAAAGTAGCCATCGACGTCAACTCGCCCTATTTCAGCGAAATCGAATTTAAGCTCAATACGATGAGGGTAGACAGCACCTCCAGGGAGTGCCGGGAGTTAGAGCGCCAGCTTGACGAAATAAAGCAAGCGCTTAACAACGCGCGCTCGGCGGCACAGCCGGTTGCGGCGCCATACGCGCCCGCGCACGCGCCCGCGCACGCTCCAGTGACTACATCTGCACCCGCACCGGCGCCTGCGACTACATCTGTGCCCACACCGGCGCCAGCGTCGGCGTCGGTCTCATCGCCGGTAGCCGCAGCAGCCGCAGCAACTGCAGCAACCGCGTCAACCGCAGTGGCCGCGCCCACCGGCCCGAGGGTATGCCCCAACTGCGGGGCGGCAGCTTCTTCCAGCAACGCCAAATTCTGCGAGTCTTGTGGCGGTGCGATGCAATAAAATATGATATTTACGAGCAGATCGCCTGAGTTTTTCAACAAAGTTTATAGATACAATGGCGTAACCGAACAATCGAACTGCCGAACAAAAGTTTATAGATACGATATCGCAACCGATCATCCGAACAACCGAACACCGAACAAACGATAGTGAAAAGATTGTCCAAAAAGAATAGCTACTCTCAATACGTGGGTGTATAATTAACAAAACATCGCGAAGGGAGATAAATAACTATGTCTAACCCCGTATTGGCAGCCATCGCGGATAGGCGCAGCAACCGCGCTTATAAGAAAGACCCGCTCACTAAGGAACAGTTGGACGCCATACTCTTGGCGGCGGTGCAGTCGCCTAGCGCGCGGAACGCGCAGCCGTGGCATTTTACGGTAGTCCAGGACGGCGCCATCCTTGCGGAGATCAACGCCGAATCGTCAAAAAACCTCAACAGGGACGTCGGCGACATCTTTTACGGCGCGCCTGCCGTCATATTCATCGCCGCGAACGTGAATGGCCCCACGCCCAAATGGGCGCGCCTCGACTGCGGCATAGCGGTGCAGAACATC
Source organism: Oscillospiraceae bacterium (assembly GCA_009777515.1). GTDB lineage: Bacteria > Bacillota > Clostridia > WRLR01 > WRLR01 > WRLR01. The sequence continues at coordinate 1,943 of WRLR01000013.1, forward strand.
GCGCTTGCCGCGCACTCGCTCGGCCTTGGCTCGGTCATTCTGGGCATGCCCGACGCCGCTTTCACCGGCCCGAGGGCAGATTATTTCAATAAACTGCTAAAATTCCCCGACACATACGAATTCGCAGTAGCGATATCCATCGGCGCGGCGACAGACACGAAAGGCGCCCACCCGGTCGAGCCAAACAAGATAGCATACATTTAAATAGCGCACATTAAAATTACGCACATTATGTATGTGCGAAATATGCGTATATCATTCGATTGTATTTAAGAATTACGCGTATAGCGGGGACGCCCGCTCTGACGGATGCATAATATATGATTCGTTGGGGCGGGGAGTCCCCATTTGCATGTCCGCCCTTTTTTAACCTCCATGCATCTAATTTACCTCCATGCATCTAATTTACCTCCATGCATCTAATGAAAATTATTAAGACTTGTGAATAATTATTAATGTTTATGACTTAATATATATATTTATTCTATAATATAAGAACTAAAGTTATTTCACCTCAAACATTATCGTGCACTGGAGGTTGTTGCAATGAAAAGAAGGTTTATTACAACATTGATCATTACAGCGCTGCTTTTGACGACGTTGCTGGCGGCGCAGCCCGTCGCCGTTTCGGCTGCGGCGGCAAGGCCCGTCGCCGTTGAAGGCAGGACGCTGGCCAGGGACAGGACGGGCGACAGCTCGGCGTGGATCGAAATCGCGCGCTACGGCGACTATTCGCTGATCATCCGGCAGGAACCCCTCACGGGCAGTGCCACATGGTACAACAGCGCGCTGAACAATTCGTACTCGAGTTCCATCCCGCGTTCCGAGTTCAACAACTGGTACAACAGCAGATTGTCCAGCAGCGCCAGGCTGCGCAGCTTTGTCGTAGCAAACAGCGCCATGTCCAACTGGGGCACCTACGGGACGGACTACATTGACGGCATCAGCCTGCCCATGGGTTCTGCTGCCCCCACTGGCAACGACGTGGCTTTCGCGCTCAGCTATTGCGAGGCGGCTTTGTACTGCTCCACGGAGTATCTGACGCGGCAAGGGGGCGGCACCGCCACGATCGAGCGAAGCTCCAACGCCGCGTACAACAACTATATGAGGCTGCTGCCCAGATATACCGGCGCGAACCAGACCCCGGCATACTGGCTGCGGACGCCTGGGCAGTCTTACATGTACGCCGGCTGCGTCGCCTATTCGGGCGGCTCGGGCGAGCGGACCCAGGGTCGCGTTAACCAACACACGACCATCGGCTATTATGGCCATTATCGCCCGGCTCTCTGGGTGGGCTCGGGCATTTTTGAAGACAAGGGGACTGTCAACGTAATTCATGCGGACAGGGACAGCGGCGCGGTACTCTACAGCGAAACGCACTCCGTTACGGCAGGCCCCTACGGGCCATACCTGCCCATATCGATTACAGACTATGTATATTTTGGCATACCTCAGGGCAGCGCCCCCATATCGGGCACTATCGCAGCCAACCAGACCATCAATATTATCCATCATTACGTTAAAATCCAACCACCCGTTACGTTGACATACCATCCAAACGGCGGGGTCGGCGGTATCAACTCATATGCTTACCCATTCGGCTCGACACAGACAGTGTTCAGTCAAGGTTACAACAGGCCCGGTTATGTCTTTGATAGCTGGAACTCCCAGCCGGACGGCTCGGGGATGCGGATCGTGAACGGCGATCGGTTAACGTTGAACGGCAATTTCACTTTATATGCTCAGTGGGTGGACGATTCAAACTATCAAATTGTTATTTATTATCCAAACGGCGGCTCGGGGTCGATAGAAGTTGACACGACCGACTCGCGCGGAAATATAACAATAACAAACAGAGGGTATACGCGCAACGGGTACATTTTCGCAGGCTGGAACACGATGCCCGACGGCAGCGGCGTGCCATATGCGGTAAGCCAGAATGTCACGCTAAGAAGCTTCCTCATCCTGTACGCGCAATGGATACCTATCCCGGTTACATATTCTGTCACCTATCATCCCGGTGGCGGCATCGGCGGCAGCACCGACGACAATTTAATCCCGGGCAGCTTTTATACAGTGAAAAGCACGACATCCGCAGGCGTTAGCTTTCAGGGGTATGAATTTATGAATTGGAACTCGCGCCCCGACAATTTAGGCGTGAGATATGATCCAGGCCAAACGTTTGTATTGACAAGCGATATGACGCTATACGCCATATGGCGGCGAAGGGTTGATTAGGTAGGTTAATAAACAAGAACGGACGACCGGGGCGGTCGTCCCATGCAGAAACAAATGCAATCTTCGTAGGGCGCGATGTCTTCATCGCGCCGATATACAAAATCCAACAAGGTATTGGTTATTATACAAAAACGTACAAGCGGACGGCTGCACTTGGTCGTCCGCTTGTAAATATCCAAATACATATAAATATTTATTTTTTGCGCCCCTCTATTGTTCTAACAGCGCCAGCACTGTGTCCGCCATGCTTGCCAGGATCAGGGCGCAGGAGGTGGCGCCGGCGTCGTAGAACCCCCGGGAGCGCTCGCCCAGGGTGGCCGCGCGCCCGACTTTTGCGATCATGTCTTTTGTCGCCTCCCTGGACGCGGCCGCCGCTACCTTCAGCGCCGCCAGCGCCCCGGCAAAATCGTCGCCGGCGGCCAGCGCGGTCTCGAACGCGCCGATTGACGGAATGAGAACGTCCAGCAATGTCTTGTCGCCTAGCTGTGTCGGCACAATAGAGGTTATACCCGCCAGCCCGGCTTTCAGCATTTCTAGAAAGTCCCCGGCGCCCAGTTGCTCTTTTCCGTAAATGTTTTCGCCCATCTCGATGAAAAATGTGCCGTAGAGCGGCCCCATGGAGCCGCCAATTTCAGAGAGCAGTGTGTTGCCAAGGGCGTCGGCCGCCGCCGCCAATCCGATGTCGCCGATATTGCCTTCAAGCTGAGCGCGACACATTGTAAAGCCCTTATTCATGTTCACGCCGTGGTCGCCGTCTCCGGTCGCCCCGTCGATTTCGCTCAAATAGTCTTTGTTGTTCTGGATGACTGTAGTCAAATTATAAATAACTGCGCCGGCGCTTTTTTCCTCAAATGTATTATTCATACGTCACATTCTCCAGTATCGCATTCTTCCGCGTCGCATTCTCCCGTGTCGCATTTTCCTGCGTCACATTCCTCTGCTCGCTTCTCTCCACACATTAATCATCCATTTTTATCCCGTTTATACCGGCCTTCGCCTTAATACTTAAATTGCGCTATGCCCATAGAGTCCGCCTCTGCGTCAATCAGCCCCTTCAGCTCATCGTCGATGCGCATCAGCGTAACCGTGATGCCCATCATCTCCAGTGATGTGAAATAGTTGCCGACATAGGAGCGATATACTGTAATGCCTTTTTCTGCAAGGATGTCGTGGGCGCGGTTGTAGAGGATGTACGTTTCCATCAGCGGCGTCGCGCCCAGCCCGGAAACGATCGCCGCGACTTCGCAGCCGCTCTCGAACGGCAGGTCGGGCAGTATGATGTCGAGCATCAACGCCGCGATTTCGTCTGCGGGCTTTAAATTCGTAACGGACACGCCCGGCTCCCCGTGGTGCCCGATACCGAGCTCCATTTTTCCGTCGGCTATTTCGAAATTGGGCTTGCCCACCGCTGGGATTGTGCAGGGCGTCAGGCCCACGCCTACACTGCGTGTGTTGGCGATGGCCTTTTGCGCAACCGCGATGACCTCGTCCAGGCTCGCGCCGAGCGCGGCCTTCGCCCCTGCGGTCTTCCACATGAAAATCTCGCCCGCGCCGCCCCTGCGCTTTTCCGATTCCGCTTTCGGCGCCGATGGGACGTCGTCGTTCGCCACGACGGTGCGAACCTCTATGTTGTTTTTTTGCACCATACGCTGCGCCAGTTTCACATTCATGTTGTCGCCGGCAAAGTTGCCGTACAGGCAAGCGACGCCTTTCCCGGAGTCGGCGGCGATGAAGGCGTCGCAAAATGCTTTGGCGGTCGGCGAGGTGAAGACTTCGCCCACGGCGCAGGCGTCCACCATGTTCCTGCCGACATAGCCGACGAACGCCGGTTTATGGCCGGAGCCGCCCCCTGTAACCAGCCCGACCTTCCCCGGTACCGGCGCGTTGATGTATTTTATGACGCGCGGGTTATCGGTCGCCGCCACAAGGTTTTTATAGCTTTTCACGTACCCTTTGAGCATTTCCTCGACGACATTGTCCGGATTGTTTATGATACGTTGCATAATCGATCCCCTCCGAGTTTATAATATGCGTGGACGAGGGCGACCGCGAGGGCCGCCCAAGAAGAACATCAAATCGAATATATATAGTTGCGGCGCGATTTAATCGGTGCGATGAAGACATCGCGCCTACCTATGGTTTTAATATGACTTTGATGCTGCCTTCCGCTTTGCCGGCGAGGGCGAACGCCTCTTCCCACTGCGCCAGCGGGAACGAGTGCGTGACCACGCCTTCGGTCGGTAGCTTGCCGTTGCCGATCCACTCGATTACCGTGTCGTAGCAGTACGGGCTTAGATGCGAGCCAAGCACATCCAGCTCCTTGCGGTCCCCTATGATGCTCCAGTCGCATGTGACCATCTCGCCAAACACGGAAAATTCCACAAACGTCCCCAGCCGACGTATCATCTGCAGGCCCTGGTTCACGCTGGCCGGATGCCCCGTCGCCTCGATGTACACGTCGCAGCCGTATCCGTCCGTTAGATCGCGTATCTTCGCGACAACGTCCTCTTTCCCGGGATTCAGTACCATATCCGCCCCGAACTTCTTCGCGAGCGCCAAGCGATCGTCCTTCATGTCTAGTACAATTAAAAATTGCGGGTTGCGCTGTCGGAGCGCGCCGGTCATGCCGAGCCCGAGCGTGCCCGCACCGGATAGCACTACCACATCCTCGTTGCCTGCGCCGGACCTGTCCACGCAATGATACGCGCAGGCATATGGCTCGATCAAGATCGCCGCTTCTATGGGAAGCTCGTCAGGCACGCGGTAGTTGAGCCCCTCTTTTGTGAATTTCATGTATTCGGCCATCCCGCCGTTCACGTTGTGTTGGAACCCATAGAGATCGTGCTTTTGGCACATCCAGTATTTGCCCGTCATGCAAAAGCGGCACTCGCCGCATGGCACGATCTGCTCGGAGATGACGCGATCGCCGATGTTAAACCCGCCCTTGACCTCCTCGCCGAGTTCCACGATGCGCCCGATGAATTCATGGCCGGGTACGACGGGCGCTTTGACATACGGCGGGCTGCCGTCGCCGCCCCAGAGGCTCGGCGCGCCGTGCAGGCATTTTAAATCGCTGGCGCATACCCCGCACGCTTCGACCTTTATAACTATTTCGCCTTTGCCGGCGCGCGGAACCGCGATTTCCTCCAGCCTGTAGTCGTCAGGCGCATAGGCGACAAGCGCCTTCATTTTTTCCGGTAGTGCTCCCATTGTTTTGTTGCCCCCTTTGAAGATATGATGTTCAATGTATGTGATCGTGTGACTGTTTATATATTTATTTATTGGTTTTTCAAGCGGTACGATACAAATGCGATTTTACGGCTGTCGGGCGACCATGAATTTACGTTGATGGTACCCTGCCCGCCAAACAGCTCCGCCAGCTTCGTATAACCGCTCCCGCCGTTCCCGCTGCTGCCGCCTCCACTTCCGCTACTACCTCCGCTCCCGCCACCGCCGCTCCCGCTGCCGCCGCCGACGGACATCAGCCTGAGCTCCACATGCTTGTTCGGCGGATGAGCCGCAGGCTCGACATCCCCCTTGCGGTAAGCGATGTACGCGATGCGCGTCCCGTCTGGAGATATGTGCGGGAACCAATTGTTCCAATCCTCATCGAACGTAAACTGCACTTGGTTGCCCCCGTCGCTGTCCATCCTCCAGACCTGCATAAGCCCCGACCGCGTCGAGCAGAACCAAATATACCTGCCGCACGGCGAATATTCCGGCCCGTCGTCCAGCCCCGGCAAATCCGTAAGCTGTGTCTCTACACCGCCAACCGAGGGGATCGTATAAATGTCGTACTGCCCGTTGCGCTCGCCGCAATAAGCCAGCGTGCCTCCGTCCGGCGAAATGCCGTGAAGATAGCTGGGGGCAATCGGTGTGATCAGCGCTGGCGTCCCGCCGGCCAAAGGCAGCGTATACACCCTGGACCTGCCGTCCTCGCGCGTCCCGTGGCTAATCGCAAGCATTTGCCCGTCCGCAGACAGGACATGGTCGTTGTTGCAACGATCGGCAAACCCCGTGTCAACGCGCTCGACGGCGCCGCTCGCCAACTCATATGTATAGATGCGCCCGCCGCTGTTGTACACCAAGAACTTGCCGTCAACAGTCCAGTTGGGCGCCTCGATCAGCGTAGGGAACTCTTTAAGGGTCTTCCGCTCGCCTGAACCGACGTCGATTATTTCTAAAATACTGTCGACGCCCCTGTCCTGCATAGGTCTTTGCGTTTTTAAAACTTCCATATTATATTGGCTCGTAATATATCGGGCCGCCCCTTTCATATAATTTTTCTATTTATTAAAAATATGTTAATTTTGTTACAAACAATATATAATACAGTTAACGAAAATGCAATCTTTGCCCGCACTACCTGTACACCCGCACCGCAAGACGCGGTGGCCCTGTGACCCTGTGACCCTGTGGCCTTGTGGCCCTGTTGCTCTGTGGCTCTGCAGCCCTGCGGAGCGCGGAGGGGTAGGGGTTCAATTGGAGTCCATTATAATGAAACAACTCATATCATAGGAGTCCATCAAATGAAACAACGCGTAACATGGATCAATGTCCGCGACAGGTGGCAGTTGTACGTATTGCTGCTTCCGGCTCTTGTATGGCTCGGCATATTTATGTATACGCCGATGTACGGCGTAATCATCGCCTTTAAAGACTTCCGCATCAGCGAGGGTATCATGAAAAGCCCTTGGGCGGGATTTAAGTATTTTGGCCAGTTCTTTTCGACCACCATTGCGTTTTCGACCATCAGTAACACCATCATACTCAGCATGCTGAGCCTTTTGATCGGGTTCCCCTTTCCGATACTGTTCGCATTGTTTTTGAACCAGCTCCGTTCCAACCGCTACAAGAAGGGCGTACAGACCATTTCGTACGCGCCTTACTTTATATCCAATGTCGTCGTCGTATCAATCCTGTCCGTCATCCTGGCGCCTAAAGGGTTCGTCAATGCGATGATCGAGTCGTTCGGCGGCACGGCAAAACTGTTCATGGCGAAGGCCGAATATTTCCGGGGCGTGTATATTACGTCGCATATATGGCAGACGATGGGCTTCAACGCGATTATTTACATAGCCGCGCTGGCGGGCGTCCCGCCCGAACTGCACGAGGCGGCTATCATGGACGGCGCTTCAAAGCCCAAGCGCATTATCCATATCGACCTGCCGTCCATATTGCCGACCGTCATTATAATGCTGATTCTTTCCATCGGCAACCTGATGAGCGTCGGGTACGAGAAAGTGTACCTGATGCAGGGCGGCACAAATACGACCGTATCGGAAATCATATCCACTTATGTGTACAAGGTGGGTTTACTGAACGCGCAGTACAGTTTTTCGACCGCAGTGGGGCTATTTAACTCGTCGGTCAACCTGTTGTTGCTGGTGATCGCCAATCTTCTTGCACGCAAGGTGTCCGACATAAGCTTGTTTTAGGGTGGAGGGAGTATGACGCAAAAAACGCAGGGCCGCGAACCGCGCGCGCCCGGTTTATTCGAACGCAAATGGGGGACCAACATATTCGACTGGGCGAACAACATTTTTATGTTCGTCCTGGCGATTGCCATCCTGTACCCGCTGTATTTTGTGCTTGTCGCCTCCTTTACTGATCCGACGGTCGTCTCGACGGGTAAGCTTTTGCTATATCCGGAGACCCTGTACCTTGGCGGCTATAGGAGAGTTTTCGCATATACCCCCATCTGGCGCGGCTACAGCAATACAATCCTCTACACAACGGTCGGCACGAGCATATCGCTCCTGGTGACCATCCCGGGCGCCTACACCCTATCTCGCAAGGATCTGCCGTTCCGCAGGCAACTTATGTTTTTGTTTACATTTACGATGTTTTTTTCAGGCGGGCTCATACCCATGTTCCTGCTGCTGAACACGCTCAGCCTCTACAACACAATTTGGGCGGTGACGCTGCCGGGCGCGGTCTCTGTATATAACCTCATCGTCTGCCGCACGTTCTTTTCGACCACTCTGCCCGATGAGCTGCTGGAAGCAGCCAGGATCGAGGGCTGCGACGATTTTGGGTTTTTCTTCCGCATCGCCTTGCCGCTGAGCTCCACGATAGTCACGGTCATGATCCTCTTTTACGCCACGAGCATATGGAATTCGTTCATGAACGCGCTCATGTTCCTCGGCGACGCCGCGAAGATGCCGCTGCAGGTAGTCCTGCGTAACCTGATCCTTATAAACGAGGCCACCATGCTGTCGTCGGAGGGCGTGGCGATGGTAGAGCGGATAAAGATAGCGGAGCAGTTGAAATTCGGCATAATTGTCGTAGCCGCGCTGCCCTTGCTGATGGTGTACCCGTTCCTGCAGCGCTATATAACAAAGGGCGTCATGATCGGTGCGATCAAAGGCTGAGCCTATGAACCAATATTATTATCAATATATTGCATAAATCAAACGGTTTACAAGGAGGGGAAGATGAACAAAAATGTACTGGCTCTTCTGGCTATCGTAATGTGCTGCTTGATGCTGTTCGGTTGCGGCGCGCCCGCCTCGACGGGCGGCGGCGTCGATTCGGGCGGCAGCGGCGCGGCGACCCAGGCGCAGGCCACCACGACAGCAGCGACCACCGCTGCCGCTGGCGCGGGCGCGGGCTCGGGCTCCGGCAGCGCGGGCGGGCAAGCTGCCACAACAGCCGCCCAGGCGCAAACGCAGGCGCAAGCCGGCGCGACGACAGCCGCCGCCGCTCAGGGGCAGGCGTCGACGCCAGATTATTTGGAATTGTTTAATTTAGACGGCACGCTGCCTATCGTCAAGGACCCGGAAAACACGCCCCGGATGTCCATGGTTGTGTCGCAGGGCGCCACTGTCTATGTCGAGTACAACGACATGTTGATGAACCAAAAAATGAGCGAGGCCACGGGCGTCATATTTGACTGGCAGCCCATCCCGAGCGCGGGCTTCGCGGAAAAGGTCAACCTGATGCTCGCCAGCCGAGACCTGCCCGACTGCTTCTGGAGCGGCGTCTCGTTCGACACCATCGGCCTGTACGCAGACGAGGGCATATTTTACCCCATCGACACTTTAACGGAATATATGCCGCGCATCATGGGCCTGCTGACGGACATGCGCCCCGAGTACTTGGCGCAATGGTACGCGCCCAATGGCCACCTATATGGGTTCCCGTTCATTGAGGAGTGTATGGGCATGGTCGAGGTCCCCGGCCCGTTCATGATCAACCAGGTGTGGCTCGACAAAGTGGGCAAAGCCATGCCGACCACCCTGGACGAGTGGGTGGAATGCCTGATAGCCTTCAGGGACTACGGCGATTTGAATGAAAACGGCGTGGCCGACGAATACGCGTTCGCGTTCGGGCTCGCGTCCACGCAGACCATGGGATCGCTAAAGGGCTTCAACCGCTTCGTGGCCTGTTTTGGGACGCCGCATACCGAAGGCGGGAATCGCACCAACGACCACTTGATCGTGCAGGACGGTACGATCATATGCTCGGCGACGAGCGAGGCTTACCGCGAGTGCGCGAATTTCTTCAACATGCTGTACAACGAAAACTTGATCGACCCCAATTCGTTCTCCCCGGCGCCCACCGCCAGCTCGGCGCTGTACATCAACGATCTTAAGCTGGACTATGCAACCCTCGGCTCATTCGGCGTGTGGTCTGCGGAAAACGAAGTCTCTCCTGCCATCCTCTGGGAATATGAGGGGGTGCCGCGTTTGCAAGGGCCGAAAGGCAAGATGGGCACGCGCAACAACTACAACGAGTTCCGTGACTTGAACACCGTCGTGACCACCGCGTGCAAGTACCCCGAGGTCATCGCCGCGTGGGTTGACTACACATGGGACCCCGAAGTCATATTTGAGCTGGACTGGGGCCCGGTCGGCGAGGTGTACAAAGGCAAGGACGAAAATGGCGTCTTAAAGTTCGATTTGGATGAAGAGGGGCGCTTCGTACTAAAACACGGTTACGAGACATTTGGCGAGGTGCGCCACAACTCCACGCCCGCCAATGGTTCCTGCCTCGTGCTCAACGATTATTACAACGTCTACGCGGACGTCGCGTTTGACCAGGGCTACTTGCACAAGTATCAGGAAATTAACGGCCGCTCGGAGATACTCGCGGAGTTGGATGCGATCCCGCGCTTGCTGCTGACGGTGGAAGAGAGCAGCACGGTCTCCCGGATCGCCCCCCAGGTCAAAAACATCATCAACGAATATACCATGCAGTGGATACTCGACGGCGACGCCGACGCCACTTGGGACAGGTACATACAAGAAGTCGAAGCCGCCGGGCTGAACCAGTTGATCGAAGTGTATCAAACAGTTTACGACCGGTTCCAGGTGGCGCTGAGCAATATTAATTAGCAACGGATATGTATAACCTTTGCGGGGGCGATTCATTGATCGCCCTCGCGATCACCCTCGCACAGCAAAAACAAAAAAAATTATAACGATATTTAATGGCGTTGGAGGTAAAACTATGATTCATGATGGATTTCGAGCCCTGTTTCAAGGCGACACGCTTAACGGCTGGAAAGTATTGCCGCGCGGCCTGTCGAGGCACCCCAAGGACAGCCCTGCATACGCGGAAGCGCTTAAGCACCCGGGCATTTGGACAATAGAGAACGGCGTTATCGAAGGCCGCCAGGACCCGCCCGGCTCGGGCTTTGGCTCATATTTGGTCAGCGAGGAGGCGTTTGGCGATTTCGAGCTGATATACGAGGCGAAGCCGGACTGGCCCGCAGACACGGGCGTGTACCTGAGGACGAGCGCGGACGGCAGCACCGGCTATCAGGTTTTGCTGGATCACCGCAAATCCGGCAGCATCGGCGGGTACTTCGGCAACGGCCTCGGCGGGTTCCACGCAATAAACTGGAACGTGGACGGCGTATACGACGGCGATGGGAATGTTATCGGCATTAAACTAGAGGACCCGGCTACCACGCTGGAGCCGATAACCCCAGACAAGCCTGCGCTGCTCGATTTCAAGGCGACCGGCGAAGATTTCCTAAAAGCGTGGAAATGGAACGACTGGAACGAGTTCCGTTTGGTATGCACGGGCAGTTTCCCCAAACTGACCACATACATCAACGGCGCAAAGCTAGCGTCCATTGACTTTAGCAAAGTGGAAAGTCCAAAATTCGACAAGGCCAAGGCTACCGCGCTGGGCAGCAAGGGGCATATCTCGTTCGAAGTGCACGACAACGACCCCCGCATGGGCGAGGCCCGCTGGGGCAAAACCGCTGCGTGCCGCTGGCGGAACGTACAAATCAAAGAATTATAGGTTAAAATGATAGGTTAAAATTTATCAATGAGGTCGATTTTATGGGAAAAATTTTAGATCGCGAAATTAGGGGGATATGCCTCGGCGTCCCTGCTGGCGGCGATATGGGCGACGTTGGCGTGGTCGTCAGGTTCATAGACGAGTGGCTGGCGCCGCGCGGGTGCAACATGCTGACGCTGCTCACCCGTTACGCGTACCACTTCGAGAGCCATCCGGAGTGCGCGGCAAAGGGGGCCGTCTCCAAAGAGGGCATGATTTTAATCCGCGAAGCGTGCAAGCGGAACAATATCAAGCTGATCCCCAAGATGAACCTCTTGGGCCACCAGTCGGGCAAGACGCGGGACACGCTGGACGGCCTGCTGAACGCCTACCCGGAATTTGACGAAACGCCGCAAATGGACGAGGTGTTTTACTGCCGCAGCCTGTGCCCGAACCACCCGGGCGTGAAGCCGATTGTTTTCGACTTGATGGACGAGCTAGTCGACGTATGCGAGGCCGACGCGATGCACATCGGTATGGACGAGGTTTTCGATATCGGGCTGTGCGACCGGTGCAAGGGCACGCCCACCGCCGACATCTTCGCGGACTGGGTGAACGCGCTGGCAGGGCATCTGCGGGAGAGGGGCGTCCGCACGTACATGTGGGGGGACCGCTTGCTCCCGTCCGGGGCGACGGGCTACGGCACGTGGGAGGCCGCCGCTAACGGTACAGAGGGCGCGATCGACAAAGTCGCCAAGGACATATTCATCTGCGACTGGCACTACGAGGACTGCGAGAAGTACGGCTCCGTTGAAATTTTCCAGGAACGCGGCTTCGACTATGTCGTCTGCCCCTGGCGGTACAAGGCGAACATGGAAAAATTCCTGCGCTATGCGAACGAACACGGCGGCGACCACTTAAAAGGCTTCATGGCCACGACATGGCACAATTCAGCGGTCATCACAAAACACATCCTGGGCATAGAAAAGAGCGACAACGACACTATAATAAACCTGGCAACCACGCTAGAGGCGCTGTTCGAATAATACTATATGCTGCCAATGTTGGCGCCTGCGCACCCCAGCAGGCGCCACATGCACCGCACGCCCTATTTCAACTATAGAAATGAGTAAAATAGAATAGAATGGAATGGAAAGAAAGGAAAGGCGCCTATTATGGATCGGAAGATTAACGTCACAATTTATAATGAAAATTTCCACGAAACCAACGATCTGGAAGTCGCGAAAATTTATCCGCAAGGCATCCACGGGGCGATCAAGTCAATCATCGAGAACGACGCTGAATTCGGGACTATTCGCACATGCACATTGCCCGACCATGCGCAGGTGCTTACCCTCGAAACGCTAGAAGATACGGATGTATTGGTTTGGTGGGGGCATATGAAGCACCGCGAAATTGGCGACGAGCTTGTGGAAATAATAGCCAGACGCGTTTTAGATGGTATGGGCGTCATATTCCTGCACTCCTCGCACGCGTCCAAGCTCTTTAAAAAACTGCTGGGGACCAGCGGTTCGCTGCGTTGGAGGGAGGCCGGGGAAAAGGGTCGGCTGTGGAACTTAATGCCGAACCATCCCATCACCGAAGGGATACCGGAGACTTTTACGGTGCCGCATGACGAAACTTACGGCGAACTATTCGGGATACCCACGCCCCATGACTTGATATTCCTCACATGGTGGCAGGGCGGCGAGGTCTTTCGCAGCGGATGTACCTGGATCAGGGGCGAGGGGAAGCTTTTTTATTTGCAATCGGGGCATGAAACTTTCCCCATATACTACCAAAAGGAAATCCGCACGATAATATACAACGCCATTAAATGGGCCTGTCCAGTCACCCGTAATATCATAAGGCAGCGCAGGCCAAATGTGCCCGCCCTGGAAAAGTACGAATTGGAAGACCACGATTTTTATGTGTTTTCAGAGCATAAAAAATAAAAGGGAAACACAACTGGCACAAATTACGCATATTTCGCAAATGGCGCAAATGGCGCTACTCTAACGCAACTCTGACGCATGCAACTATGACACACGCAACGCTGATGCACGTAACTATGACGCAACTCTGATGCACGCAACTATGACGCATGCAACGCTGATGCACGCAACTCTTACGTATGCAACTATGACGAACGCAACTCTGAAAGGATAATATAATAATGCGAAAATTTAACATGGCCATTGTGGGGCTGGGGAGCATGGGCAACACGCACCGCACGATTATCGTCGGCGAGGGCCAGTGGTACGACATCCCCATCGGGGGCCCGATTGAGAACCTGAGCATCGTCGGCAGCTATGACATCCGCGAGGAACGGCAGCAATTTGCCAGGGAGCATGGGCTGCGCGCGTATGCGTCTTACGACGAGCTGCTGGCCGATCCGCAGATTGACTTTATCACATGCGCCACGCAGAACGACGCCCACAAAGAAGTTATAATACGTGCCCTCCGCGCGGGCAAAGGCGCGGTCAGCGAAAAGCCGGCGACACTGTCCTCTGGCGACTTGCAAGATATGATTGATGTTGCGAATGAGACCGGGAAAGTGTTCACCGTCCACCAAAACCGCCGCTGGGACGACGACTACGTCACCGTTAAAAAGCTGATTGGCGAAGGGTATCTGGGCAAACTGCTCCGCATCGAGTCCCGCGTGCCGGGCGTTGGCACAGGCCCCGGGGGCTGGCGCTCTAAGGCGGAGCATGGCGGCGGTTATCTTTTTGACTGGGGCGTGCATATTTTGGATCAAGCTTTGGATATGTTCCCCGGAAAAGTCAAAACTGTTTATGCGCGGCTGACGCACTATGTCCATCAAGAAGTGGACGATGGGTTCCACATCGAGCTTTGCTTTGACGACGGCCTTGTATATTATCTGGAGGGGGGGAACAGCAATTTTATTCAACTGCCCCGCTGGTATGTCATGGGTATGGAAGGCACGGCCGTAGTGGACGATTTTCATGTAAACGGAAAAATGACGCGTATTTCGCAGCGCATGCGCAACAATCCGGTGGATTACCCCATAGCCGGCGGCACAGTAAAAATCGTGCCGCGCAGGGGCTCGCCCCTCGTCACCGAACCATTGCCCGTAATCAAGGCGGACATACGCGATTTTTATCGCAACGTCATGGACGCGGTGGACGGCAAAGCCGAAATTATCGTGAAACCGGAGCAGGTCATGCGTGTCATGAAGCTGATGGAGGCAGTAAAAGAGTCCGACCGCACCCACAGCGTCGTCGCCTTCGAATAACAATGCTTTAATAGATTTTTAACATTGACTTAGAAAATAAATTAAAATATAATTGGTTTATACATAAAAATTAGTACAATATGGACGAAGAGGCATCAATATTGAGCGTGTTTAACTCGGTTTTGCTACCGGTTCGCTTTGCATGTGGGCTTCGTTTTGGGTTTTGCATTTTGGCTTCGCATTTTAACTTCGCATGGAGATGGTTAATATGGCAGCCGCTATTTCTAATTTTATACAATTGATTAAAAACATCAAAAAGAACCTCGGGCTTTACCTGCTCCTATTTCCGGCGATAATATTATTGGCGTTGTTTGTCTATAAACCGATGTACGGCGTACTCATCGCCTTTAAGGACTATAAGCCGATATTGGGCATAATGGGCAGCCCATGGATTGGTTTTACCAACTTCCAAAAGTTTTTTAACTCCTATCAATTCTCCAACACCATATCCAACACAGTCATCATCAGCCTCTACGGCTTGCTTGTGGCGTTCCCTTTCCCGGTGATAATGGCGCTGTGCATAAACCAGATGCGCGCGCAGGGGTTCCGCAAGGTCTTCCAAGTCTCAACCTATCTGCCCCACTTCATTTCAACCGTCGTACTTGTCGGCACTATGCTGCTCATCTTGTCCCCAAGCAATGGGCTGGTCGGCAACGTGGCGCGGCTCATTGGCGTCGAGCCCATCAATATCATGGCGCAGGGGAAATGGTTCCGGCATGTTTACATCTGGTCGGGTGTTTGGCAGAACACAGGCTGGGACAGCATTATTTATTTAGCGGCCCTGTCCGCCGTCGACCCGACGCTATATGAAGCGGCGACGGTAGACGGCGCTACAAGATTCCAAAAACTCTTATACATCGATGTATTCATGCTCATCCCAACCATCGTCACATTGTTGATCCTACGATCCGGCACAATCATGAGCGTCGGTTTCGAAAAAATATACCTGATGCAAAACTCGTTGAATATGGTGTATAGCGAAGTTATTTCGACATATGTATATAAAATCGGACTTCTAAATGCGCAATACAGTTTTTCGTCGGCGGTTAACCTCTTTAACAATTTAATAAATTTCCTGCTCCTGGTCATGGTCAACCAAATTTCGAGGCATATCAGCAACAACAGCCTCTGGTAGAGACATAGCGTCAGCATTGCTATGGAATTGCTATGGCATTAGCATTTGTATTTGTATTAGCATTCGCATTATCGTTAGCATTTGAGTTAGCATTACCAGGCCATATTTTTTATTAATACGGTGGATATATGAAAAAAAAGCTGCATTATTCCCGAGGGGACACGATTTTTAGTATATTGCTTTACACTATATCCGTGCTCATATTGATCATCGTTATTTATCCGCTGTGGTTCATTGTGATCGCATCTTTTAGCGATCCGTCCGCTGTAGGCACGGGCAAGGTCTGGTTGGTTCCAAGCCACTTCACTCTGCTGGGGTACCAAGAACTGATTAAGCGCTCAAACATATGGACGGGGTACCGCAATACGATACTGTATGTGGCCGTAGGGACATTTATCGGGCTCAGCGTAAACATACCTGCGGCGTACGCGCTATCGCGGCGCGACTTGGTGGGCAGACGAATAATTACGCTATACTTCATTTTCACAATGTTCTTTAGCGGCGGGCTGATCCCGACATACCTAAATATCCAGGGTTTCAATTTATACAATACTTTTTGGGTCATGGTCCTGCCTTTTTCGGTGGCGGTATACAATATAATCGTAGCGCGCACTTTTTACACCGCCAGCCTCCCCGACGGGATTTTAGACGCGGCGCAAATCGATGGTTGCAACAATCTGCGCTTCTTTTTCACAATGGCGCTCCCGCTGTCAAAAGCGATAATTGCCGTCCTGGGCCTGTGGATGGCAGTCGGGCATTGGAATGCGTACTTCAACGCGCTGATTTATTTGAAAGACGAATCGCGGTACCCGCTGCAATTGATTTTGCGTTCCATACTCATCATAAACGACAACCTGACCATAGCGGGCAGCGACGAGGCAGCCATATTGGCTAGGAAGATTGCGGATCTGATCAAATATTCCTGCATCATCGTCTCCACCGTACCAATTATGATGCTGTATCCATTTGTGCAAAAATATTTCAATCAAGGCGTCATGATAGGCGCAATCAAGGAATAATTCCGATAATCATGATAGGCGCAACCAAGGAATAATTTCAATAAACATTAATCATGATAGGCGCAGCCAAGGAGTAATTACATTAAACATTAAATCATTATAGGCGTAATCAAGATGCAATACTGGTAATTAAAAAATATAAGGTTTGAAAGGAGCAAAAATGAAAAAAACTGTACTTGCAACGCTTTGTTTTATCATGGCAATATCAATGCTGGCCGCTTGCGGCGGCGGGGGCGGCGGCGATGCGACCACGGCAGGCGCGGCTGCAACAACCGCAGCGGGCGCTGCCGCGACCACCACAGCGGCAGCCGCGACGGAAGCTGCCACGACGGCGGCGGCCACCACGGCAGCGGCAACGGCGGCTGCCGCAGCCACGACCGCAGGGGCGGCAACCGGCGGCGAACCGGACGACAATTTTAACGCCGAAGGCCTGCCCATCGTCAACACGCCCGTCACAATCGACGTGCTGGCCGTGCGCTACCTGTCGCATGGCGACGCGTTCAAAACAAATTCATGGTACACCCAGCTCGAACAGGACACGAACGTAATCATCGATTGGCAGATAGCATACGATTCCGACTGGGCGGAGAAAAAATCCATAATGTTCGCCAGCGGGGACATCCCCAGCGTTATTTTTGGCGCCAACGGCTTTTCAGACACGGATATCCTCACCAACCTGGATTATTTTATCCCGCTAAACGATCTCATCGAGGACTACATGCCCAGGCTGAAGTCCGTGTTCGAGCAAGAGCCTGACATGAAAAAAATTATCACCAACCTTGACGGGAAAATATACAGCCTGTCAAAACGCTTGCCCTACCGCCCCATAGTTTCATACCAGCCGTTCATCAACAAGGTCTGGCTGGATAACCTTGGCCTGGAAGTCCCCGACACCACCGAAGACTTGTTCGACGCGCTCATGGCCTTTAAAGAACAGGACGCGAACGGCAACGGGGACGCGAACGACGAAATCCCGTTTACGGGGTCGGCGGGCAACAGCTTCTTCGGGAACTTTAACCTATACAGTTTATTTGGCGCAAACGCAAACGGGGAAGGATTGACTATTATAGATGACACGGCGATATTCGTTCCCATGACCGACGAATTTATGGAAGCGATAAAATATGCGCGCAGGATGTACGCCGAAGGCTTGATGGACAACGAATATTTCACGCAGGACGGCAGCATGGCCAACGCGAAGAGGCAAAACCCGGATCTGTGCATCGTTGGGTTCGAATACGCCTGGACGCCCGACGCGACATTGGCCGGGCATGCGGATGAATTCATCACGATCCCGCCCCCCGCAAGACCGGACGGGCAGCGTTTCAGCACGTCAATCCGCGAGAGCAATATCGGTCGGCGCGAATTGGAAATCTCCATCTATTGCAAATATCCGGAAGTGGTCGCCCGCTGGGCCGACGAGTTTTATACATACGACGCCGCAGTCCAGAACTATTGGGGGCCTTTCGGCGTAGGCATGGAGAAGCTTGCCGACGGCACATATAGAATGCTGCCGCCGGACGAAGGCGAAAGCATCGACTACCGCTCCTGGGCGACCAGCAACAGGGACTTCGGGCCTAAATGGATGCCTGCCGACTATGATAATTTCGATCTGATAAAAACCAACGGCGACGGCTTAAAATGGGAAATCAACAAGATTGGCGAGCCATATTCCTACCCGACGTTCCCTCCGGTTATATACTCCGTGGAACAGGCCGATCAAATACAGTCGTACCGCACGGACATCAGGACATATGTCGGCACAACCACCGCTAAATGGATCACCGAAGGCGGCATAGAATCGGAGTGGGACGGCTACATTTCGCAGCTCAGGGCAATGGGTGTCGATGACTGGATGGCAATTCATCAGGACGCATATGATAATTACATGAACTCATGATTTGTACCAGATAAACGAAAAAAAACAGTAAATTACAAAAGCCGCAGGGCCTCCCATTTAACAGATCGGGAGGCCCTGGTCGCGCTCAACACAGCGCGCAGCATGACGCTTTACGTATATTGGCATCTTTGAGCGCCCTATTGTCCCGCAGTGGATGATAAATGGAGTTTAAATCAGACTGTATTGCTGTTCCGCCAAATTATCTTGGTTATGTAAATGGTCCATAATTATCCGCTAATTATAATTATATACAAATGTAATTATATATTCATTAATTATTTATTTAAGCTAACTAATATTAGTATTGCATTTGATATTTTCACATGCTATAATGCCCCGTAAGTGAGGTAAATAAATAGAGCCGCAGTGACCGTGAGGTGCTAGAACACCACCACGGCGAATGTAGGACACTGTAAACCCAAGCCTACAAACACGGAAACCCGCCACCACGACACTTTTAGTATACTTATTATACCAGTAATAATCAAGCAGACGTAAGGCAGACATCAGGCGCAGCCGTCGTGATGGTTGTATATTAGTGTCGCATAACGCCATATATGCTGATTTTGGCGCGTAGGCAAGGCATTCATGCCCCCTACGCGCTTTTTATTTTGACCTCCCGCATACCCGGCGGGCGGGCATAACCCCCTTTTGCCGACGGCATTTTAATGAATCCTTAGACAAATATTTATACTGAGGAGTAGGTTATTAAGAAAGGATTGAAATGTTTTTAAAATTTATAAAGCCGCCTTGAACAGTCTGTGTATAAATCAAAAAATAATTATTTGATCAATTAATTTTTTGAGGAGGCAAATCTAAGTGTATAACTATCAATTTATTAAACTCTTTGTAGTCTTTTATATTATTTCATGCATATTTACCATTATACCGCAAAATGTCATTGCCAATGCAGCGAGCCAAGGCCTGTTCATAGATATCGAAGGTGGGGAATACTATGCGGACGCCGCAGATATTTTAGCAAAACTACGTATTTTACAAGGTTACCCTGACGGCACTTTTGGTGCGAATAGAAATATAACTAGAGCTGAAATTACTGCTGTTGTTTTAAGGGCTTTAGGACTAGAAGATGAGGCTGGTCGATTGGCGGGAACGACGTCATATGATGACGTCGCGAGTAATCATTGGGCAAGCGGGTACATCAACGTAGCCACTGATCTAGGCATCATACAAGGAGACGGTGATGGTACGTTCCGCCCTGAAGACAATGTTAAGTATGAAGAAGCTATTAAAATGGTTGTAGAAACCGTAGGATTAGGCGAAGACGCTCTCCAGTCGGGCGGCTGGCCTGACGGTTATATTGACGTAGCTAAGGAAAATGGCATTATTGATAATGTTCCAGGGGCTAAAGGCAACACATCCGTTCGAGGCGATGTCGCACTCATGACATATCAGGCTCTATTGTCTCAGGTGACTGCGCCGACAGTATCATTGGCTGGGGGGGAGTACACATCCGAGCAAAAGGTCCGGCTTTTAACGACTGTAAGAAATTCAGTTATATACTACACATTGGACGGTTCTGTTCCTACAACACGCAGCTCAAGATATAGAAGCGAGCTGACATTGAAGGAAACGACTACCCTTAGCGCAATAGTCGTGAGACATGGGCTTTTGGCAAGCAGTGTACTCACAGCAAGGTACGTTATAAATATTCCACCAGTTCTGCCTGCTCCTACCCCAGTTGTGAATATTGTCAGCACTGGCGGGGGCGGGGGCGGAGGTGGCGGGGGCGGCGGCGTATCGACACCGACACCAACCCCTGGTGGTGGTGGCGGCGGATCGACACCGACACCGACGCCAACCCCTGGTGGTGGTACAGGACCGACAATCAATGTCCTTACGGAATTCCCATCGGGCAACACGCGCAGCAACTTCGTTGATATAACTTATACCGCTACACCAGGCATCGGCGCCAGCATTTCCGAGGTGTACTATAAAATTAACAATGGTATAGGAGAGTATATTTATTTAACAGGCGGCGGCGGGATAACCGCAAAAGGCACTCTGGGGACAGGCCGCGTCATGCTCCTACCTGGCGAAAACAGTATTGTGTTTACAGCAAAAGACTCAAATGGCGATACGGGCAATTTTGATGTTATCAACCATCCATTTTATGATTTTGGATCGACTCCCGATTATGAAGTGGGCTTCATAGAGGCTCTGCCGAGCAATCCAGAATTGTTATTTGCGACCAATAGGATTGTCGTTTTTGCGAAAATAGGCGCCACGGACGCGCAGGTAGAGGAGGCTGTCGCAACAGCGGGAGGTGCAGTAATTGGCCAGATAAACATATTAGGCAAGTACATCGTTCAAGTCCCTGCTAGCAGTGCGCCTGAATTGACAGCTTTATGTGAAAGCCTTATGGTTGCGTACCCAAGCATATTTGATTCCGTTCTGCTTGATATAATCGAGGAAGTGGACGCCGGGTCCGGATCAATATTACACACAAACGATCCGTGGTGGGACACAAGCCAATGGGGGTTAGATGCCATTGACGCCCCGATAGCTTGGTCCGAATATAGCGAGTATCTACACGATATAAAAGTGGGAGTCGTTGATAATGGTTTCAAGTACTCCCATGAGGACATAGGCGTCCCCTCCAGCAACATATCCAACTTGGACCGCGCTGACCAAAATCACGGAACGCACGTAATGGGGACGATCGGGGCGATTCATAACAATAATAAAGGCCTGGCCGGGGTAATAGATGTTAGCCGTGGTTCTTTGTATGGTTTTGACGCTTTTGACATAGACGAGACGTTTTGGGGCATTACAATTGAACGCGGCGCCTACGCGTCGACGCAAAAAATACTCGAAGGCTTGGCTTGGAATGTAGCAAACGGGGCAAAAGTCATTAATTTTAGCCTTGGATCAAGCGGCGCGACGGGGACATACGACGGATACACGATAGCCTTGAATAGGCTTCTTATGCAAGGGTACGATTTTATCGTTGTACAAGCTGCCGGTAACAGCGCCGAGGATGCTAATATGGCCGGCGTGTTTGCGTATGTAAATGAACCTGATCTGCGAAAAAGAATAATCACCGTCGGAGCCTCTGATGTTAATGGAGATATGGCATATTTTTCCAACTATGGTCCTAGGGTTGATGTTGTTGCTCCCGGCGTCGGTATTTACAGCAGTTTCGCAAACAGTGATTCCGCGTATAGCAGCATTTCAGGTACTTCCATGGCTGCGCCACATACAACCGGAGTTACCGCACTTGCATGGTCTGCCAATCCTGGCTTAACAGGTACGCAAGTAAAGGAGATTGTCATTGACTCGGCGAATCTCTTCGGGCGCAGGATCACTGATACAAGAAGCGGCCTTCCGGCTGAATCAAGGGATAGATCGTACGGCGAAATCAATGCAAAGGCGGCTGTTGAAATAGCAATTGGCGTCACCCATGAAAATGGTCGGCTCGCGGGACAGGTCGTAACCGCTATGGCCAACGGGTCAGACGGCCCTGCCATCGGCGGTGCATTGATCACTTTGCATTCCGGTTCAACTAGCCCTGCGATAAACTCTGTCACATCCGATGCCGAGGGCCACTATGTCATGGAAAATATCATTGTTGGTGAATATTTTCTTGAGATAGCAGCCGAAGGCCACATCCCTGAAAGGTTCTTTATTAATATTGAAGCAGACCTGACGACGCATATACACCGTTTAAGAGCGGTTCCGAGAAGTATTGAGGATGGAACAGTCAGCGGCAGCATTATAAATGCATTCTCCGGCGCTATGATCAATGACGAAATAACGCTGATATTCCGCAGGGGTATTGATATAGGCGGCACGGGCAATATTGTTCAAACCATTGTAACGTCAAATGGGTATTATAGTGTCGAACTCCCGGCTGGTAATTATACTGTGACGGCGTCTGGCAACGGATACATAAATACAAGCGCTTATGTTTATTCATTTGGTGGTGCTTCATTGAGTAACCAAGACATAGTCATATCACCTACGTTTGCAAGCGGAGGCGAGGGCGGCGTAAGAATTGTTTTAACATGGGGCGCGACGCCTTGGGATTTAGATTCTCATTTGCGCGGACCTACTCCAGAGGGGTATGACTTCCATGTATATTATGCAAATATGAGCTATAGACACGACAATCAGGTTTATGCCAGCCTAGACGTTGATGATACAACCAGTTATGGGCCTGAAACGATTACAATTAGCAATTTAGTTAATGGTAATTATAATTATTTTATACATGACTTTACAAACGGTTGGGTTACGAATAGCGAAGCCCTACGAAATTCACAAGCGGTTGTTAGGATATATAGTGAGAACAATGAATTGCTCAGGACGTTTAACGTTCCAACGAGCGGAGGCGCAAGCATCGTATGGCATGTTTTTACTCTCTTAGTGTCGGACGGGCATTATACGATAGTGCCTGTTAACACTATGAATAATAATATAGTAAATACAAGCGATGTAGGATTTGATATTTTAATGCTTGATGCCATGTTAGCAATTGAAATGGAAAATGATGAAATAATCCCTTCTGTAGTGATGGATGTTGAGGGCATGGCAGAAATATCTGATATATTTAAATCAAAAAATATTAAAGAATCAGATATCAATATTCCAACTGAATCCATCATCGAATTAGAGCCTAACATATTAAGTGAAATTGAGTTTGATGACATTATTGATGAAGCAGCATAAAATGATAGTCTATATTAATATTAGGTCGTTGCTAGCAAATCTTATGTAAAATTTTATCTAGAACAACATCAATGTATTAATTACTTAAATGAGTAATATAGGGCTGCAGTAGGTGATAAATCATCTACTGCTCGCCTTATATATGCATTTAGGCGTCTGTCAACAGGGGTAGAAAGGCGTAGAAAAATGTATAAAAAGATCCAATTATTACTGTCAATGAGTTTGTTATTTTTCATATGCATGCTTCCGTTGGCAAATGTGCATGCAATAAGCGACGAATGGGGCGTCGCGGTTCATTTGGGACATAATGGGGCAGGTGGCACGTCATTAAATTATATTACAATCAACGGTAGCAACTATCGGACTAAGATCATACTTGCGCACGATGAAATCGACAACGCGGAGAACGTAAACTCCATGCTGGAAAGGGCAAGCTTAGAAGGTACGGTCGCCGCAGCTTTTGTCGGCACGTATTTTACCCCATACGATGGCTCGAACATAACCGAAGGTTTTTTATTGCAGGATGGGAAAGTTATAAATCCCAAATGGTTTGACAGCTATCTTGTTTTTACGAACGATAAAGAATGGCGGATAATGGACAGGCATGAGATGGGGCGGTTGGGGTATGAAAACCTAATGACCGTAGTCGCGGCAGATCCTCGGATTATCCGCGATGGGCAAAAAAGCTTGGAGCAAAGCAATGGCATAACTTCAGAGGATATGACACGAACACACCAAAGGACATTGGTGGGGGTAAGGACGGATGGCTCACTGCTGATAGCGGAAGGGGCGACAAACTACGATAGGGCTGCAGATACATTGCTCGCTTTAGGCTGCGTTGATGCAATGGCGGTAGACGGAGGCGCGTCTTCTTTTTTATACGCTAATGGGAAGACCATACAGCAAGCCGGGCGCAACTTGAACAATATCGTCGTCGTATATGAAGACGCTCCTGAAAGCTCGCTTTCCTCACCAGGTGATTTCACAGCGGCAGAACAATCTACAGCGTTGAACGCAATCCCGATTGCGTCGACGGTGTATATAAATGGTGAGGATATCGCCTTTAACGCGTATACCATCGAGGGCGCGAATTATTTTAAGATACGGGATTTGGCATATGCCATAAATCATACAAATAAACAATTCTCGGTGGGTTACGATGAATTGTCGCAGGCAATAACCCTTACAAGCGGCCAACCGTACGAACCAGACGGCTCCGAGATGGTTTTGGGGGATGGTTCGGCAAAGGTCGCGTCATTGAACGCAAATATCAATATTGCGATGGATAACACCTCCGTAGATATTATCGCGTATCTCATCGAAGGCAGCAACTATGTCAGATTGCGCGATATCATGCGCCTGCTCGATATTGGCGTCGGATACGACGAAGTAACCCGAAATATAACTATCGACACGTCGCTGCAGTATATAGAATAATTTTTTGATGAATGCGGCACCACCACCGCGTTTTTTTATTATTTTATAAACAGAACGCTGCGTACAGTGGGATGGTTTTTTTACCGTCCGTGAACCCAAAATTCAAGGCGGAAAGCTTCACCGCGTATTCAGGCTTGTATGAGCTGATATACGCCGACAAGCTTTTCGCCTTGGTGTTTTCCGCCGATTTTACTTCTATGGGGATTATTTTCCCTTCGCGCATTATAATAAAATCGACCTCTGCGCCGCGCTCGCTTGTCCAGTAATAACAAGGATAGTCATTGGCGATAAGCTGGCAGCACACATAGTTTTCCGCCATCCCACCCTTAAAATCGTCAAGCTCCGCCGACTGATACAGCACATCCTCTGCGGCAATGTCTTTTTTCGCACACAGCAAGCCCACATCGGACACATATATTTTAAACGCGTCGATGTCGCGGTAATTCTCTATCGGCTTTATGGGGCGCTCCACCCGATGTATACGGGTGACAATACCGGACAGCGCCAGCCATTCTATTGCGTTTTCAAATTCGGCGGCGCGCGCGCCCGACTTAATCAGTTTATATTGAAAGCGCGTGTTTTTTCTTGAAAGCTGGACGGTGATATTGTCATATACCAGCCGCGTTTTTTTGATTTCGTTTTCTTTGTTGTACTTGCTCATGTCGTTCAAATAGCTTTCCAATATCATGCGCTGCGTGTGACGCAGGAGAATCAAGTCCTTGGTAGCTATGTATTTATCCACGCACTCCGGCATGCCCCCAGTCACAAGGTACTGGCGGTAGTACGACATAGCCGCGCTATGCAGGGCGGAAGGCATTGGTGCGTTCGACTCAAAACATTCGCGGATTTTTTCTACTAGCTCGCGCTCTCCATTCGCATATAAGAATTCTTCCATGTCCATTGGATACAGCGTTTTTATGTCAACTTTGCCGACGGGGAAAGAAAACGCCCCACGGTTGACCGCCACGCCCAGCAGGCTCCCTGCCGCGACAATGTGGTACTCCGGCGCGTCCTCACAAAAATATTTAAGCGAGGTCAATGCGCGCTCGCAGAGCTGCACCTCGTCGAAGATTATCAATGTCTTTTCTTTTATTATAGTTTGCCCACAGATGCGCGAAAGAATCGGTATCAGGTATGACGGCTCAATATTCTCGTCAAAGGTTTTGTTCAAGCTGCGGTTCGTTTCAAAATTAAAGTAGGCGACATTGGCGTAGTGCTCACGCCCGAAAGCAAGAGCAGAATACGTTTTCCCCGTTTGTCGCGCGCCTTGCAATATCAACGGTTTGCGATAAGGGCTGTTTTTCCATCCGATTAAGTATTTTGAAATTTTTCGCTCCATGCCGCTTCGCTGCCCCCTGTACTTGCGAATCACTGATACACATTTGCGTGGTTATATTCTAACATTAATTCATGCAATTTTCAATGGAATAATCATCAGTTTTTGCATTAATTTGCGCGAATATAAATTCCTTTACATTGTTCATCAAAGATCGTTGATGTAATTTATTTATAACAAACCATATAAGACGCCCGGGACGCGGCGCGCCGAGGGCGTCGCGCCCTACGAATATTTGCCGGTGCGCCGAGGGCGTCGCACATTGCAAAACATAGGCGCCTGTAGGGCGCGACGCCCCCGGCGCGCCTCCGTCTGCTGTGCAGACATATTAACCTTACTTCATGATTTCACTATTCCCTTAACATGGGCATTCTTATGCTCATTCGGGGTTAGACCTGTAATTTTTTTGAACACCATAGACATGTAATTAGACGACGCGTACCCCAATTGCGCCGATACTTCCAATACGCTCATATCTGTAGCCGTAAGGAGCCTTTTAGCTTCATCGATTTTTATTTCGTTTATGTATGTAGTTATGGTTTTACCTGTTTGGGCTTTGTAGTGCCTGCATAAATATGATAAAGACATTTGCAATTCATCGGCAATTATGGTTGGCGTTATTTTTTCATGTAAACGTGAATGGATTAGTTGATGAATTTTATATGCTGTCAGCGAATTTATAGACGCTTTTTTAATTAGCGCGACAGCGTTGGCAAAACTCATAAACATTCTTTTCATTAACTCGATCACTTCTATATAGCCGCTTTTTTCTTCTATTTGCATAATAAAATAATCCGTCGTCTCGTTCATCATATCGTATGGCATCCCTGCTCGGTAAGCTGTGCGTGACACAATGCCTAATGAAAAAATAAATATGTTTTTAATTGCCCTTTCTTCTATCAGTGATACTTGAGGCACTCCGGAACCTTGTATTAATTTATCGAAATATAAGTCCATTAAATCGGTTCTGCCGTGTTCGACATATGATATTAATGTCCTTTCCAAATCATTATTAATATGCTCAACGGCAGGCATAATGACAAGATCGGGATCTTTTGCGATTTCTGTTTTAAATATATGGACTCTATTTACATTACGCCCTATTTTTCCGTTAACTAAATAATCAAGCATAGACAATATGCTTTTCGACTGGCTTTCGGTATAAAGAGGAATCCTGCTTAAATACCATAACAACGCATTGTCGCCCGCTATACTTTGCTTCATGTTTTTTAATATCGTTTTCGTTAAAGACAATGTGGGCTTAAAAGCAGACGTAGGGCCCATCACATAAAACCCTGGCATATCGTCAAGCCTGACAAATCCGTAAAATAAATGCTCCTCTGTTACAATATAGCCTATTGTCGATGGGGTTTTTTCAATATAAGGCAGCATCATCGAAATAGGGTTTGGATGGAATTTATTTTCCATATACTCGAAGGACAGTTTATTGTTTTCATAATAATGCATAGGCACGCGTATGATTTTATGAAATTCTTGAATCGTTTGAATATTCACTATAATTTCCATATCTTAAATATTATTAATATTGTCAATATATTATAGCAAAAATCAATATAATGGTAGAGTTGTTTTTTTGAAACAAATATATTTATATGCAAATATGAAAATAGGCAAATATGTAAATTAATCAAATATGCAAATTAGCTAACATGTATGCAATTATGCAAATGGCAAACTAATATAGGAGGGTTTTTAACACACTATGGATAAATACGATCCCAAAACTGATCCACAATTCCAAAAACCTTATATCGATATTGAAGAAATCCGCGAAGACACGGCCAGATATCGCTATGTGCATGGGGGATTTGAAGGGACGGAAGCACGTTTTTCGTTTTTTTACCCGGTTTCTAAAGAGGGCTACAAAGGCAGGTTTTTCCATTTTATGGCGCCAATGCAAGGCCATGAGGATGCTTCCATAGGCCGGACAGGCATTGTGGATAAAATTAAGTTCGCGATTGATAACGGGGCATATTTCGTAGAGACAAATATGGGCGTTGGGCCAATATTTGGCATGGCGCCCGATCCGACGATAATTTACAGATCTAGCGCCGCCTGCGCGGAATACTCCCGGAGCGTCGCTGTTCGGCTTTTTGGGGAACATCGTCCATATGGCTACATATATGGCGGTAGCGGCGGCGGGTTTAAAAGCACAAGTTGTTTTGAAAATACACAAACATGGGATGGCGCGTGCCCATATATCATCGGAACACCAATGGCGATACCTTGCATGTTTACAGTCCGCGCGCTCGCGAAGCGCGTCCTGCGGCATAAGCTGGAGCAAATAGCCGACGCCGTCGACGCAGGTGGCGGGGATATGTACGCGGGCTTAGCGAAAGATGAACACGCTGTACTGGAAGAGGTTACGAAAATGGGGTTCCCGCCCAAAGTATGGTTCTTGCATAAAACACTCGACGACGGCGCGTTGCCCGTACTGACGCCCAATATCGCCATAATGGATCCGACTTATTACGAGGATTTTTGGAAACTTCCCGGATACGAAGGCGCCGATGCCGACGGGACAGCGCAAAAAGACCGCGTACTTCATAGCGCCGTCATTGAGGAAATCTACATCCCCGATGAATTGAGTGTTAAAGTGCCATTTGAAAAAGACGCAAGGCGTATTCCGAAACCTGTAGACAAAAGGACGGGCGCGGACGAATCGTGGAAACGCATGTCTAGCCTCGAACCTGACGTAACCGACAAAATTGCGTTGAAGCTCTCAAGCGTACCATGCGGAGACGACTTGTACCTATACGGTACTCAGGTAAAAATAACCAGCGGCGAAATAGCTGGTTACGCTGTCCCATTGGAAAGGCTGACAGGCAGTGACAATTGGATCATCATCAACGAAGGTTTCGGGCTGTTTGATATTTTGGAAAAGCTATCGAAACTCAAGCCTGGAGATGAGGTTTTGCTGGATAATTCCGATTACATTGCCATACAGTATTATCACCGGCACCAGGTCCCAGATGAATACTACGAAGGGTTCGCGCAATTTATTGACAGCAGTGGCAAACCCAAATATCCCCAGCGCCCGAAATTGATTGGCCCAATTGTTACGGCGGGTGGCGCAGGCTCCCTCCAGTCAGGCGAATTTACGGGCAAAATGATGAATGTCTGCACTCTGATGGATGAAAGTGCATTGCCATGGAACCCCGATTGGTACGCCCGTAAGGTCGCAGCGTATTTCGGAGACAAAAAAGATGAGCATCATAGGCTGTGGTACATAGACAACGCCCTCCATAGCGACGGTGAAAAAACGCAGGACGACACACATCTCATCCATTACATAGGGGCGCTGCATCAGGCGCTGCTGGATGTGAGCGATTGGGTAGAGCGGGGCATAGCGCCCATGGATAGCACCTGTTACTCGATAAAAGACGGCCAGGTCATTGTAGGAGACAGTGCTGCGGAGCGCCGGGGCATTCAGCCTACAATAAAATTTATTGTCAACGGAGCAGAAAGAACCGTCGTAAAGCCCGGCGAAACAGTAGAATTATACGCAGAAATTGAATTGCCCAAAGGAGCAGGCGCGAGCATATTAACCGAAGCTAAGCTTGCCGTGGATCCCATAGAAAATGAATATTTAAAAGATTATTCAGATAACTTGGATGGACAAGATTCTGATAGCGGCAACGTAATAATCCGCGATGAAATTTCATTCGATGCCACCGGCGTATATTTTCCTGTCATCAGGATAAAGTCCCAACGCAATGGAGTCAAAGACGATATTTTTACCCAAATAGAAAACTTGAAAAGAGCCAGAGTGATCGTGGAATGAGCATTTATGATAGAGCCGCAAAATATGCGATTCCATCATCCATCATCCAACCATCCATCGCATTTTGAAACCATAGAATATAGGAGCAAAAGCATGGCTAAGAAAACTTTAAAAGAGGGCTGGATCGTTCCGGGCAGGGAAAAACTGGCAGCGATATTCGGCGCCGGGTCATATCAGGCGATGAACACTTTTGTCACCTCGTTTTTAGCTGTCTATCTGCTAATGGTCGGCATCAGTCCGGCTATCGCCGCTGCCGTTTTGTTGATTATCAGGGCGTGGGACGCTATCAATGACGTGATATTCGGCTATCTGGTAGACAAGTACAGGTTCAAGGAAGGCAAAAGCTCATTTACTAAGTGGCTCTTTTCCGGCCGCTATATGCCATGGTTCAGGATTTTGTTCCTCATTATTCCGATTGGGACAGTTGTCATGTTTTCTATAAATACGGGCTGGCCCCTTTGGCTTAGGGTGGTTCAGTATGTCCTGGGGTACATATTGTTTGACTTGGGCTATACTGCTTCCGGCGCGTATGTGCTTTTGCCTATATCCATGACGAATAATTATCAGGAGAGAAATTTTATCCTTGCTTGGAACGGCCTGGGGCAAGGCATCGGCTCTCTCCCCGTGGTATTTTTGGGGACAATGTTCATCGCCGGATCGTTCGGCTATACCGGTTCGGCTGTCGTGTTCTCCATTCTTGGTCTGGTCCTCGCGCTTATACCCGCGTTGTTTGTAAAAGAAAGAAATGTTGCGGAGTATGATGAGAACGCGATGCGCAATTATAGCATTAAAGAAATGTTCATCGCATTAAAACAAGTGCCGGAGCTATTTATCATTTTTTTAGGCGCGCTGCTTTGGGGCATATTTTATGCGCGTGGATATAACCTGTTTGTGGCATACTACATTTTCAACGATGCGAACATCAGTATTGTTTTATCGTTAGTCGGCATTATACCTTCAATCTGCATCATACCCTTTTTACCTGTAATCTTTAAGCACATGGATAAAATCGCTGTGGCGAGGTTGGTCTGTGCGATATTCGCAATATGCGGCATTATTATGTGCATTTTAGGCCCCGGCTTTTTCGTTGGAAACTTGCCGCTCTTCTATTTTTTGTTCTTAATCCAGAACACCGCATATGTATTGACCATGTTTTCCCTATCGCAACTCATGCCTGATATGGCGGAAGTCGTAAAATGCCGATCTGGAAAGGATGTAGCGGGGGTTGTCTCATCAACATACGCATTTGTCAATAAATTGGTTGGCTCCCTGGTCACAAGCGTATCGCTGCTCATTTTGGGAGCATATGGATGGGTAGCCGTTGAAGCCAATTCTTTTGACGAACTGGCGGGGCTCAACGCCCAAGGCATTGGGTTACAGACCGAAAGGGCTTTGGAGGGGCTGTGGAATGTTTCCTTCTTTATTCCCAATATCGGCTTCGCATTGGCGGCGATCACGTTTTGCTTTGTAAAAATCAAGCGAAAAAACGTCGCCATCTATATGAGGGTCAACAGCGGCGAAATAACTAAAGAAGAAGGAGATGAACTGATAGCAAAAGGCGGATAATTGGCTGTTCCAATAATTAACCGAACACATATTTAGGGCTACTGCCCATAAAACGTGCGATTACATAGCTGGTTATTAACCGGAAAATTTTATACTTGCCACATTGGCAGCAGGGAGCCGCGCCAGAGCACCCTACGAATATATGACAGTGTGTCGAGGACATCGCACCCTACGAATATATGACGGTGTGCCGGGGGCGTCGCGCCCTACGAATATTTCACATTCAACGCCCGTGTTGCGTTCAGGACGGCGAGCAGCGTTACGCCGACGTCCGCGATAACGCCGCCCCACATAGAGGCGATGCCGAGCGCGGCCAGTATCAACACGGCGAATTTAACCGCGAGCGAAAATATAATGTTTTGTTTGACGATGCCGAGCGTTTTTTTAGCAATGTTAATGCCGGAAGTGATCTTGGACGGCTCGTCTGTCATTATGACGACGTCGGCCGCTTCAATTGCGGCATCCGAGCCCAGGCCGCCCATGGCGATGCCCACGTCCGCCCTCGCGAGGACGGGCGCGTCGTTGATACCGTCACCCACAAAGGCGAGTTTGCCGCGGGCGCTTTTTTGCGAGAGTAGCTCCTCCACCTTAGCGACTTTGTCGCCCGGCAGCAGCTCCGCGTGTACCATGTCCATACCGAGGCGCCTCGCCACTGCTTCGCCCGCGCTTTTCGCGTCGCCGGTCAGCATGACGGTTTTTCGGATTTTGGCGTCTTTGAGCGCCCTGATGGCCATTGGGGCGTCCTCCTTGACCTCGTCCGCAATTATAATATAGCCTTCAAACACACCATCGGCGGCTATCAAGACCATCGAGCCGCCACCATCCATCATGTCACCGTCTTTGCCGCCACTATATTCATAATCGTTGGCGCCGCCCACCATGCGGTACTGTATGCCCATTTTATCCAATAACTTTGCGTTGCCGGCAAGCACCGACTTCCCGTCAACGGTGGCGCGGACGCCGTGGCCTGCTATTTCCTCCACTTCGGACACCCTTGTATAGTCGATCTCTTTTCCATAAGCGGCTTTTATAGACATGGATATGGGGTGGTTGGAATAGCTTTCGGCGTGCGCGGCCAATTCCAAAAGCGCATCGCGCCCCATTTTTATGCCATGCGCCTCCTGCACGCGGAACACGCCCTTGGTGAGCGTCCCGGTTTTATCAAAAACGACCGTCTCCAGCCGCGCCAGCACCTCCAGATAGTTGCTGCCCTTGATCAGTATGCCTTTCCTGGACGCGCCGCCGATCCCCCCGAAAAAGCTGAGCGGTATGGATACAACAAGGGCGCAGGGACAGGATATGACTAAAAAGGTAAGCCCCCTGTACACCCAATCCTCGAGCGACGCGCCGCTGATGAGAAGCGGCGGGATAATGGAAATGAGGGCGGCAAGCAGCACGACAACGGGGGTATAGTATTTGGCAAACTTGGTGATGAAATTTTCCGTTTTAGCTTTTTGGGACGTCGCGTTCTCGACCAGATCGAGGATTTTACTGACGGTGGATTCCCCGTATTCTTTTGTCGTCCTCACCGTCAGCAGCCCGTTTATGTTTATGCAGCCGCTCAGTATCTCGCTACCGGGGCGGGCCTCGCGCGGGACCGGCTCGCCCGTCAGGGCGGAGGTGTCCAGCATTGAGCTGCCTTCAACGACTGTGCCGTCCAGCGGTACTTTTTCGCCTGCCTTTATTATAATGGTGTCGCCGACCTGCACATCCTCCGGGTCAACTTTGGAAATTTCCCCTCCCTTTATCACATTTGCATAGTCTGGCCTTATGTCCATGAGGCTCGCTATGGATTTTCTGGATTTGTCTACGGCATAGCGCTGGAACAGCTCCCCTACTTGATAAAACAGCATGACGGCTATCCCCTCCGGATATTCGCCGATGATGAACGCGCCGATAGTGGCCGCGCTCATAAGGAAATTCTCGTCGAACACCTGCCCCCTTATGATGTTTTTCGCCGCTTTAAGAACAATGTCCCCGCCGACAATCAAATAACTGGCGAGGAACAGACCGAGGCCAATCCAACGAATATCCGTTTGCAAAAATATCCCAGCCGAAAGCAAAATGCCGCCGATGATGATCCGCGATAAGCGCCTCGCCATTTTACTCATAATAAAAACCTTGCCCCTTGTCCTTATCACAATGTCCTTATTCCAAGGTCTTATGCCTAATGTCCTTTGCCCTATGTCCTTTGCCCTATGTCCAATGCCTGATGTCCTTATCCAATGTCCTTTGCTTAATGTCTTTATCCCGATGTACTTTATCTAATATCCTTTGAATAATTGATCTATTATTCAACTATTGCATATTTTTTTAGGGGCGCCGCTTAGCGCGGAACATCCCCTTATACCACCACAAACTCTACGCCTCTACGCGTCAAGCGCGGAATGACGGGTTGATCAACTTATTACTTGACAGTTCTTTATGCTTTTTGCATGACTACGTCCGGTTCCAATTTCTTTATTATCGCCTTGGCCGCATCAATGATATTATCCATTTTATCATTGTCGCCCACAATGGTGAGCTTGGTCGTCACAAAATTGACGGCAGCGCTGTCCACCCCGTCGAGCTTGCATATCCTGTCTTGAATCTTGGCGGCGCAGTTCGCGCAGTCCAGCCCATCCAGCTTAAATATCTTTTTCATACGCGCCTCCCGGTCACATATTATAAATTAAAATGATTTTTATAGTTGATTGATTGTTCAACTATTGTTATTATATCCCCACCGATATAGTTTGTCAATAGGAATATTTGCGCTTTTTATTTGACAATATTTGGGGGCAGGGGTATAATACATTATACGGTTGAATAATTGTTCAATTAAAGGGGCTGCTGGCATGGCTAAATTAAACACGGGCGGTTCTCCGTCGACAATACAATGTGACTGTGAAGTCATCCATGAGGAAGTCGTAAACAGGGTCCGCGATATCATGCTGGACGGCGGCGACTTCAACGCCCTTGCCAATTTATATAAGATGTTCTCCGATCCCACGCGGATAAAAATCATGTGGGCCCTTCATTGCAATGAGATGTGCGTATGCGACCTCGCGGTCCTGTTGAACATGACGAAGTCGGCCATATCGCATCAGCTCAAGTCACTGCGCCTGACGAATCTGGTGAAGTTTACAAAGCAGGGAAAGGTCGTTTATTATTCCCTGGCGGACGATCATGTAAAAGACATATTCGAGCAAGGCCTTGCGCATATTAATGAGTAGGGCGCCAGGTGCGCAAAAACTGCGCAATCATTCGCGGCCATGCGATTTTGCCGGGGCCTTGTAGCGGTTGCCTGCTGTGTCCGCCTTATCATAGCTCATGCCCATGCCAACGATGCCGCCCAATATGACTGCGGCGCCGACGACATCCGCCGCCCGCAGGCTCTCGCCCAGAATGAACACGCCCGCCAGTATGGCTACCACCGTATTCAAAGTACTGGTGGAGGCCGAAACCGCTATCGGGAGGCGGCCTACAGCGTACGTCATGCACAGGAACGCCACGACGCAGGAGCAGATCCCCATGTACAGGACGGGTACCACAAAACCGGGAACCCACAGGCCTGCGAAAAAATCGCCAAAGCCGCCGCCCCTTGCGGCGTGCGCGGTCGCTGACACAATGCTAAAGCCAACCGCACCCATACCGGTAGTCACATAGATGGTCTCAAACGCGGTAAAGTGCGTCGATGCCCTGCGAATAAACACCCTGGCAAACGATATGACAACGAGCGCTATTACAATGTAGGCAATCCCCCTGCCGGAGCCGCCGCCCATGTTCCCCCCCGCAAAGTTAATTATCAGCATGCCCGACACGGATACGCCCATGAACACAATCTGGCGCCTGGTGGGCTTTTCCCTGTTTATGCAAACGGACAGTACCACCACCAATATCGGTATAAGGCTCAAAAACACGGCTATCTGCGCCGTGGGGGCGTACGTTACGGAGGACGTCTCCATCACCTGGCTGACTAGCGGGTTCAACGCGCCGCACAAAAACAACAGCCACACCGGCTTCCCCTTGTAGCTGACCCGCCGCGCCCCGAGCAGCAGCATCAGCGACAACACGGCAAACCCAAGCGTAAAACGGAACGCGAGGAATTTCACGGCGTCCTGGCCGACCACGTTCATGGCGGTTTTCATGAACACCATAGCGAACCCGAAAATCACCCCAGTCAAAAGGTTTGCCGCCAGCGGCAAGTAATTGGGCAAGCGGCTTCTTAAATTTTTAAGTGATATATATCGCATAATGTTTGCGTACGGCATCCATATAATTATTTGGCAAGCGGGTTCATAAGTGATAATTCAAATAGTGTAAAACGCATATGGTGCAATAATGCAAAAAGCATATGATGCAAATAGATCAAAACGCCAATGGTGTAAATAATGCAAATAATTTAATATTGGTTGATATTTTGTCAGCCACGCCATAATAGTATCATTTCAAATGGTATAATACTATTTGTCAACAACACATTTAGTGTAGACAACATGCTTGTTGTTTCAACATGCTTATTGTTTCGACACACATGTTGTTTCAACATGCTTATTGCTTCAACACACATGTTGTTTCAACACACATGTTGTTTCAACACGCATGTTGTTTAAATGCGCTTGTTGTATCAACAATCTTAGTAAAACGATTTTAATTATTTAAAGGAGAGTTTTTATGCCGAAGAAAATTGCTTTTATTGGGGCAGGCAGCTTTGGTTTCACCCGCACACTGGTCAAAGACATTCTTACGTTCCCCGCGTTCAAAGATGCGGAGATCGCGTTGATGGATATCGACAGTCGGCGGCTGGACTATATTTTACAGGCTGTCAAAAAAATAATAAAAGCCGGCGGCTATGCCGCGACGGTTACGGCGACGATGGATCGGGCTGTCGCCCTCAAAGGCGCGGACGGCGTATGCATCACGATACTATCAGGCGGGCCGCGCGTTTTCCGCACGGATATCGAGATTCCCATGAAGTACGGCGTGGACATCAACGTGGGCGACACGCGGGGGCCTTCGGGCATATTCCGTTTCCTGCGCACCGCACCGCCTATGCTGGAGATTTGCCGCGATATTGAGAAGTATTGCCCGAACGCCATTGTATTGAACTACACGAACCCGATGGCGATGCTGTGCCGGTACCTGCAGACCCTGACGAACCTGCAGATCAGCGGCTTGTGCCACAGTGTGCAGGGCACGGCGGAAATGCTGGCGCACTGGATCGGCGCCGACATGAAGGACGTCACGTATACATGCGCCGGGATCAATCACCAGGCGTTCTATACCGAATTCAAGGTCAAAGGCGAGGACGCGTACCCGGCGCTGCGTAAGGCAATGGAAGACCCAGAAATATATAACCATGAGCAGGTGCGCAATGAAATGTTCCTGCATATGGACTATTATGTCACCGAGTCGTCCGGCCACAATTCGGAGTACGTGGCGTGGTTCCGCAAGCGCAAGGACCTCATTGATAAATATTGCACAAACGGGACAGGCTGGAACCCCGGCGCGCACGCGTACATCCTCAATGAGTA
Source organism: Oscillospiraceae bacterium (assembly GCA_009777515.1). Taxonomy (GTDB): domain Bacteria; phylum Bacillota; class Clostridia; order WRLR01; family WRLR01; genus WRLR01. The sequence goes on from WRLR01000013.1 coordinate 39,077, forward strand.
CCTGCAGCGCGAGGATTCCTGGATGGGCGCCATCGAGGAGTGGTTGAACAAAGACGACATTGATATATCTCGCGGCAAGGAGTATGCGGCGTATATTTTCAACGCTGTTTTCGGCGACAACACGATGTTCGAGTACAACGGCAACGTGCGCAACTTCGGGCTCATCAGCAACCTGCCGGAGGGGTGCTGCGTGGAGGTGCCAGTGATCGCGTCGCAGGCCGGCATGAGGCCGCTGCACGTGGGCGAACTGCCGAGCCAACTGGCCGTGCTGGTCAACACGAGCGCGCGCTGCGAGGAGCTGGCCGTCGAGGGGCTCATTGAGGGCGATCGCCGCAAGATTTTCCATGCGATCCTGTACGATCCGCTCACGTCCGCGATGCTCAGCATGCAGGAGACGAAAGACATGGTCGACGAGATGTTCGAAGCGAACCGCGATTATTTACCGAAGAACCTGCTGTAATGGAGCAATTATTGCGGTAAAGATGGCATAAGCTGAAATGATAGACGGGGCGGGAGGAATCCCGCCCTATGCTTTTTGGCGTTTTTGATGTATGGCGAACAGCATGGCGGCGCCGGATAGCGCCATGCCGATTGCGGTAAATGAAAAATATAGTGCCTTGATGCTGGACAGCGCCGATGCCGGTTGCATCGCGTTTTCGGCGGAATACCCGTACATCGCCATTATGATTGGCGCCGCCCCTCCCGCGATAGCCATGCCCACTTTGTAGCTGAGGCTTAAAATGGCCGACAGCACATCGCTCATCTGCATTTCGTGGCGGGCGCGCATTTCGTCCGCAAACGTCGCCACCATCGCATATACCAAGTTCACAGACAAAGCGGTGAACGACCCGTACAGCACTGCGCAAACGAGCAGCGCCGCCGCCCCGCCGGAAATGGCGGGCAGTATAAAATTGAGCGCTGACGCCGCGAACAGTCCGAAAATGATGCACGTCTCCTTTTTCGCGAACGCGAGCAGCCGGGGGATGATGGGTTGCATCGCGAACGGCGTTATCACCCCCGCCATTATAACGAACGATATAAATTCCGGTCGGCCCAAGTTGTTCGCGACATAGTAATACGCTGTGAGGTTGCGAAAAGCGTCCGCAGTCGCGAACAGGCAATATCCTGCAAAGAACAAAACGAGGCGCTTGTTCTTTATGATTGCCGCATACATTTTTGCTATCGGCTGTTTGACCAGCGTCGCGTCATAGCTCCCCTCGCTCAGGCGATGGTACGCGTTGAGGCACATTGGAACGGAGACGATCGCCAGCAGCGCGAACAGCAACGCGAACCCGGCCCGCTGCCCGTCGATGCCCCCGGACCATGTCCCGCCCACAACCCGGCTAAACCCTCCGCCAAGCAGCCCGACCAGCGGCATCATGAACGTGCCGACGATGAAGAATGCGCCTATGGAAGCGGCGGTGGAGAACGATACATATTTTGTCCTCTCCTCGTCCGTGTCGGCCATGTACGGCAGCATGGACATGGCTGCCATATTTATTATGGAGCGGAAAAGCTCGCACAGCGCGAGCGTGATGGCGGCAAATATAATTTTCCCGCCAAGCCCGAAGCCCGGGGTCAGGCCGACGGCGGCGAGGCAGACGGCGTGCGGGATTGCGCATCGCCGGAACCACGGGCGGTATTTGCCGCCTTTGATGCTCGCCCGATTTATATATATGCCGATCGCCTGATCCCCCGCCGCGCTGAACAGGCGCAGCCCGGACAGAAGCAAGCCGGCGATGGCCGGCGGTATCAGCGCGACGTCAGTCAGCAGTACCAACGGGTAGTACGCCAGAAAGGCGAGGAATATCGAGGATGCAAATTGCACCCCGCCGTACGAGAGCATATTGACTATTTTGCCATTGCTATTTGTATTTGTCATTTTATCTGCTGCGCATCAAATACTGCGCATCAACTCGTAAAAATCGTAAAATCGTTATATTGTTGATATACAAAAAATATGTTAAATATATGTGCTATGCTATATTAACAAATATTAGTTCGTCAATCAATAAAAATCACACATAACAGTTTACACACTTCAGCGAAGCGAAAGTTTGAACGATAACCACGACGCCGAGAGGCGTCGTGCGAGCGCTTCGCGCTCGTAAGATGCGCGAACCTGCTGTTCGCACGGGGAAATCGAATTTTCCCCGCCGATTCAAGTCGAATATGCACTCTGTATCGGTTATGGCGTAAACTATATTTATAGAATAGAAGACCCCCCGGACGAATTATGCGTCCGGGGGGCCTTCTTGAGAGGATTGTAGGAAATTGGTAAATTAAAATGCTGCCTTGCTAATGCCGCCTTGCTTATGTCACGATTTCCAGGAAGCTCGGGATTACTTCTCCCGAATAATAGAACAGGCCGCGGCCCAGTTGCGCAGCGTCCCAAACGCGCTGCGGGTTGTCCGGGTACGCCGTGTAGCCGCCCGCGTAAACCTCGATGCGGTTGCCGGAGGGCTCCCAGAAGTAGATGGAATGCCCGCGTGTGATGGCGTGGCGCGTCGGCCCTATGTCGAGCTTCAGATGGTTGATGGCTATCAGGTCCGCCGCGTTGCCAACGTCGTTCCAATCCTGGAGGTAGAAGCCCAGGTGGTGGATCTTGCCCGGCTGCGGATATTCCACAAATGCCAGGTCGTGCGGTTTGTTGCTGCTGGTGATCCATGAGGCCAGGCGATTACCGTCGTCAGTGTTGCAGACCTCCGGCACGAACATGCCCAGGACATCCTTGCAGAAGCGTTCAGCCTCGGCGATGTTAGGCCCATACAGTAAAAAGTGATCCATGCGCTGCGCGCGCATGCCGCGCGGGGCGGTCGTCCAGATATCCGGGTTTTTGATCTGCGGGCCTTTTGCCGCCACGTCGACTTCGCTGAATATCTGGAAAATATGGCCGGTCGATATTTTGAAGCTGTAGCGCTTGCCAAACCCGGGCTGATCCGTATTAGCGCCTATTTCGGACACTGCGTAGCCGAAATTGATTGTCTTTTGTTTGATTGCTTCCAACTCGTCCGGGCAGCCAACCTTGAACGCCACGAAGTCAAGGCCAGCCTGGTCGGCCAGGCGCAGCGACAAACTGTGGTGATCAAATTCGTCATATGCCTTCAACATGACGCGGCCGTCCGCCGTCCTGCCCACTTCATCAAGCCCCAAGACATTGATGTAAAAGTCAAGGGTTTTGTCCAAATCCAATACCCTCAGTTGTACGAGGCCCGGCCTCAATGTTCCACAAAATCCCATTTTCTTGCTCCTTTCAGAAATAAATAATTTAATATTATTGAATATTACGTATTTTCGCCGGAGACGACCATGTCGCTACGCGGCGTTATGCAACAGAGCAATACTACGCCCTTCTCTTCGTCGGCTGCGGTCACATGAGCTCTGCTCATTCTCTTGACCCTCTCGTAATCGCCTTCTACTACCCTCATGCGGCAAATGCCGCAACCTCCTCCGAAGCAGCCGTGCCTTATCGGCCCGACCCTCGAACGTATCATCGCCGACAGTACTATCTCGTCCTTGCTGCAAAGAAAACTTCCGCCCGTTTCCAAGACGGTTATGCAATAATCACTCAGGCTTTACCTCCTTTCCCATGTGCTTGAATCGTTGTGCATCCATCACATATCGTTGTGCATCCACTAGATATCTTTGTGCATCCACTAAGTATCGTTGCGCATATGGTATGCAACGTCGATAATCATGTCCTCCTGGCCGCCTACCATGCCTCGGCGACCCAGCTCCACTAAAATGTCCCTGGGCTCCAGCGCGTATTTTTCAGCCGCTTTGTATACATGCAGCAAAAATGACGAATAGACGCCGGCATAGCCGAGCATGAGTGCGCCGTTGTCCACGGTCTGCGGGCGCCTCAAAAGCGGGTCGATGACATTTTGCGCCAGATCCATTATTTTATAGAAGTCTATACCTGTATCGATGCCGCGCCGCCCTAACACCCCAACAAGCACCTCGAGTTGCGCGTTCCCGGCGCCCGCGCCCAAGCCCCGCAGCGTGCCGTCTATATAGTCGGCGCCCGCCTCGACGGCGGCGATTGTGTTTGCCATCGCCAATGCGAGGTTGTTGTGCGCGTGCCACCCGACCGGGACGCTCACGGCGCGCCGCACCGCTTCCACCCGCTCGGCTACGCCCTCCGGCATGAGGTAGCCCGCAGAATCGGCAAGGTTTATGTAGTCCGCGCCATAGCTCTCCATTTTTGCGGCTTCCTCCGCTATCCGCGCCGGTTCCGCCATATGGACCATCATTAAAAATCCTACCGTGAACATACCAAGCCCTTTGGCGGCGGCTATATGCTGGGCGGATACATCCGCTTCCGTCACGTGAGTCGCCACGCGAACGGCGGACGCCCCGCGCGCCTCGGCCTTTTTCAGCTCCTCGATGGTTCCAATCCCCGGGAGGAGGAGTACGGCGACCTTTGTACGCGTCGCTTTGCAGGCCGCCGCCTCTATTAAGTCGAATTCGTCGGTTTTAGAAAAACCATATGTATAACTGGAGCCCCCAAGGCCGTCGCCATGCGATATTTCCATATAGGGCACGCCTGCGTCGTCCAGCCCGGCGGCGATCGCCTCCACATGCCCGCGTTCAAACTCATGCCGCAGGGCGTGGCTGCCGTCGCGCATCGTAGTATCTATCAAAGTCAGTTTTCTGGCCATATTGTGCCTTCCTATAAAGTACTGCCTTGTTATGTGTGCGCCTTATTATGTGCACGCCACGTTATGTATGCAATAATTTATGTATGTATTTGCGGCTTATGCTGCGGGCATGTCTGTTGCAATCCGTTCGGCTGCGGCGATGGCCGCCGATGTGATGATGTCGAGGTTCCCGGAATAATCCGGCAAGAAATCCCCCTGCCCGCGCACCTGCACGATGACGGTCACTACATCGCCATCCATCATCGGCGGCACCCGGAGCTGGTAGCCGGGCACATATGTGTTCACATCGGCCACAATCTCGTCCACCGACGCGCGGATGCGCTCGAGCCCCACCGACTTGTCCTTGACTTTGACGATGATCGTATTCGTCATCATTAGCGGGGGCACAGCCGGGTTCAAAATGATAATCGCCTTGCCCCTTTCCGCCCCGCCTACGGTTTCTATGGCTTTTGCGGTCGTCTCCGTAAACTCGTCCATGTTCGCGCGCGTGCCGGGCCCGGCGCTCTCCGACGAGATGCACGCTACAATTTCGGCATACGCCGCCCCCGCGACCCGCTCGACGGCATGCACGATCGGTATCGTCGCCTGCCCGCCGCAGGTCACCATGTTTATATCCTGCTCACGGCGTAGCGCGGACAGATTGACGCTCGGCACGCAATACGGCCCCAACGCCGCCGGCGTGAGATCGACGGATACGATGCCCGCCCCCCGGAGCGCGGGCGCGTTGAATTTTTTGTGGGCGGCGGCGCTGGTGGCGTCAAACGCGATGCGTATGTCGCCTTTTTCGGTCAGCGCTTTGACGCCTTCCGTGGACACGGGCACGCCAAGGCCGGCCGCGCGGCGTATGCCCTCGGACTCAACGATGCCGACCATCATGCCCATTTCCAGCCGCTCGCTCCTGAAAACCTTATACATCAGATCGGTGCCGATATTCCCCGGCCCGATGATACCGACCTTGATCTTGCCGTTTGATTTTTTGGCTTCCATGTCATTTACCATGTTGTTTTCCATGTCCATTTCTCATGTCATTTACCATGTCATTAACAATGTCCATTTCACATGTTATTTACAATGCTGTTTTCCATGCCGTTTAATATGTCATTTCCAACGATGTTCGCCCCGCCGCTCATTCGAACCTCGCTTCCACGCTGCCGATGCTTGTAAAATAGGCCCGGAACAAATCGCCCTTGCGCGCTGCGGGCGCTGCGGAGAAAGCGCCGGAGAGCACCACCTCGCCCGCTTTCAGCGCGACGCCGTAATGATGCAGCTTATTGGCGAGCCACGCCACTGACACCTTGGGATCGCCCAGGACCGCCGACCCCAGCCCCTCGCTGACAAGCTCCGCGCGGCCGTCTATAATTTTAAACAACTTCATAGAGACGGATTTAAAATCGACGCCATTGATGTATACCTTGTCGCGGCCGAGGACATAGCGCCCCGACGAAGCGTTGTCCGCTACCGTGTCCGGCAGCGTGAGCCGCCAGTCGGCTATCCGGCTGTCAACCACCTCGAACGCGGCGACCACATAATCGGTGGCGTCTTCGACGTCCGCCGGGGTCACATTGCCGCCGGTCAAGTCCTTTTTCAAAACAAAAGCCAGTTCCGCCTCAATTTTGGGCTGGATCAGCGCCGCCGTATCTACGCCGCCGCCGGGGCAGTTCATCGCCGCGAACAGGTGCCCATAGTCCGGCTCGTCCACGCCGAGCTGGCGCTGTATGGCGGGGGAGGTCAGGCCGATCTTCTTGCCGGACACCGTATGCCCCATCGCGGACGCCCGCGCGATGTTCACCATCTGCACGGCGTACGCGTCGTCGGCGCCAAACGCCGGCTCGCGCTCCGTAATGGGCGGCACGGCCCGCCTCGCGCGCTCCGCCTCAAACAATTCAAGCGCAAATGCCTCTATTTTACTTTTATCCATTTTACTTTTGTCCATATAAAACTCCATTGTCCATCAAGCTATAATACATTTGCCTTTTATCGCTTGAAGAAGCCCAGTATCAAATCCGCGAACTCCGCTGTGTGCTCGATCTGCGTCCAATGGCCGCAGTGGCCAAACACATGCAACTGCGCGTTATCTATCAACCGCAGCAGCTCCAGGGAGTTTTCCAGCGGGATGACCCTGTCCTCGCGGCCATGCACAATCAGCGTCTCGTGCGGGATATTGCGTATGTACGCCTGGTTCCCGGCCATGCCCTCGACGCCGTTCTGGCGGGGCGCCGGGAACAGCGAGGAGAAGCTCTCCTGGAACCCGGGCTGGATGCTGGACTCATATCGGGTCTTTATGAGCTCCTTCGTGGCAAAGCTGTGATCGTATGTGAAAAGTTCGAGCAGCTCTTCCATGTTGGCTTCGCTCGGCGTGTAGCCCCATACCCGGTCAAGGCCGTATGTAATGGGGAAGCTTACGCCCATGCTGCCCATCAATACAATTTTATTTATGCGCTTGGGGTACTTAATCGCCAGCGAAAGGGCCAGCGCGCCGCCGAACGAGTTGCCGACGAGGTGGACCTGTTCGAGCTTCAGCGCGTCAATCAAGTCGGCGACCTGTTGCACCCACGCGTTCATATTGTATACCGCGCCCGCTTCCCGCTCGGTAAAGCCGAAGCCCGCCATGTCCGGGGCTATCATGCGAAAATGCTCTTTGACCAGCGGGAAAAGCCTGTTCCAGTTGGCAAAGGCGGTGACGCCGGGCCCGCTGCCGTGCAAAAACACTATCGGGAAGCCCTGCCCCAAATCGTGATAATTAGTCTTGTATGATCCCGTCTGTATACTGTTTGCAATCTCCGGCCTGTCGCTCATAAAAATCCTCCCAAAAACAATGATAAAATCTTTTATAGTTTCTATCCTGTAATCTAATCCGGAATATATCTTGACTTCTGTCCTAAATTTATTCCGCTGACTACTCCTCGTAGCTACTCTGTACTAATTACTCCTCTTCCGGCTCGATATAACCCATGTTCTTTGATATCTCTGCGGCGGCTTCCATGACAGCGTTTTTAATGAAATCGAAGTAATTACCCGTCAATCGTTCGGCAAGGCCGGATATACTGACGGCATATCTGACCTCGCCGTTTTTATCCCAAATGGGCGCAGCTATGCATCGCAAGCCTTCCATTATTTCCTGGTTATCCTGCGCAAACCCCTGTTTCCTGATTTGCGCGAGTTCAGACTCCATTAGGACGGGGTCGGTAATCGTGTTGTTCGTCATCCTGCGCATGCCGTTGCGCATAAGGATGCTCCGCGCCTCCGCGTATGGGCGGTACGCCAGTAGCACCTTGCCTAGCCCGCTGCAGTGCATAGGGAGACGGATACCTATCTCCGACACGATGCGGATGATGTGGGTGGAGTCTATCTTCTCCAGATAAAACACCTCGCCAGCGTCCTCCGTCGCCAATTGCACCATCTCTCCGCATTGGGAGTTGAGCTTCTGCATGACCGGCAGCGCGATCTCCCGGATGCCCCAGTTGCGCGCGGCCTTTTGGCCGAATTCGAACAGCCGTACGCCCAGCCGGTACCGCCCGTTCAAGGGCGACTGATCCACGAAACGGTAGTCGCGCAATGTGGCAAGAATCCCGTGCGCCGTGCTCTTCGGCCATTCCAGCGTCTCCGCCAACTCCGTCAGCGAAAGCTCGCGATCCGCGTTTGCCAGCGCTTCTAACAGCCGGAGCGCGCGCGCCAGCGATTGTACATGCGATTTTGTTCTGTCTGTCTCATCCATTTTGCAAGTCCTCTGAATATGATCATACCAATGGTCATATATTCAGTCAAATAAAATGTTCGGTATTTGGGAATCTTTTTTCGGTATATCCGAACAATGATCTACTTAAACTATTAATGTAAATGAAGGTCTTTATAGCAATAAAATTTTTACATTGGTCTGATCCGTGGAAATAAAAATCCTTAGCATCCATATTGACAAACATATATTATTGTTATATTATTATGATATCAATTTAATATCAGAGGGGGATGTTAATATGAGCGATGTATTCAAGACTGAATATGTTGAAAAAGAACCGAAGACCAGCAACGGCATGGCCGCGCTGGTGGCGACCATCCTTACGATGCTCGTGTCGATCCTGTTCGTCATCATCGGCGGGATATGGATGGCGGCGGGAGGCGGGCGGCAGCCCTTCGGGGTGATCCTGCTGATTATCGGCATACTGTACATCTGCACGGGATGGATATTTTTTCTCGGCTTGAAAGTTATCAAACCGAATGAAGCGATTGTTTTGACGCTGTTCGGAAAATACTACGGCACAATAAAGCGCGAGGGCTTCTATTATGTCAATCCGTTTGTATCGGCTGTCAACCCTGCGGCTAACTACAAAAGCACGACCTCAGGGGCAATGGAAAAATCCGGCAAATCTTCGCTTGGCAGTATTATTAATACAGCCGTGACACTGGACGCCACCGGCAGTCAGGAAATATCCCTGGGGGGCTTCAACAAAAAGATATCGTTGAAAGTATCGACGATCAACAACGAAACGCAGAAGATCAACGACCAAATGGGCAACCCGATAATAATCGGCATCGTTGTCATATGGAGGGTAATTAACCCTACGAAAGCCGTGTTCAACACCGACAACTACATCGAGTACCTGTCAATTCAGTGCGACTCCGCGTTGCGCAATATCGTCAGGCTGTACCCATATGACACATTCGGCGACGACAATGAAAAGACTCTGCGCGCGAGCAGTTTGGAAATAGCGTTGAAGCTAAAAGATGAAATACAGGAAAAGATGGATATCGCCGGCATAGAAATTATTGAAGCGCGCATCACGCAGTTGTCGTACGCGCCGGAGATAGCGGCGGCGATGCTGCAGCGCCAGCAGGCGTCGGCTGTCGTCGACGCGAGGCAGATGATCGTCGAGGGCGCCGTCGGGATGGTGGAGCTCGCGTTGGCGAAGCTGAGCGAAAATGATATTGTTAAATTGGACGACGAGCGAAAAGCCGCCATGGTCAGCAACTTGATGGTGGTGCTGTGCGGCAGCCGGGACGCCCAACCGGTGATCAACAGCGGTACGATATATTAATCGAATTATTGGGTGCATAATTTTACGCGCCATTGGGCGGGGAGAGAAGCGAGACAATGAAAATGCAGCTAAGTGTCGCCTGTCGGTTATATTTTGAATGAAAAAGATAAAAAGCAAATACCGCTGCGCATAACGCAGGCGTTATGGAACGATCTTTCGGCGTGGGCGGACGACGAGTTCCGCTCACTGAACGGGCAGATAGAATATCTGCTGACCGATTGCGTAAAAAAGCGGAAGCGCCGGCACGCAGACAACCGCCCCACAAACGGCGGCGGCAACGGCGACGATGACAACGTCGAATCGTAAGGCGGGGGGTCCACCCACGCCGCGCCCCTATATAGCCCCATGCTTTCGCATATACTCCATGGACTGGCCGACGGCACCGCCGATTTCCGTTTCGTTTATCGGAGCGGCATCCGACGACAGCTGCGCCAACGTACCCGCCACGAACACGGGTATCTCCAGCCCGCAATGGATCGGCCGCCCCAACTGAGCCAACGCTTCGAACACCTTGGGCAGGTTGACGTCGCCCATGCCCAGGGGCCGGTAATACGCGTTGTCGCCGTCAATATGGATGTCCTTGACATGGACATATGCTAAAAATTCCAGCCCGTAGAGGATGTCCTCCTCTATCACAACGTTCCCACCGGCGTAAAAATACGTATTCCCCGTATCATAATTAAGGCGAATCAACGGGTGGTTTATTTCGCAGAAGAGCGAAGCCGCATCTTTCGCCGTGCCGACAATGTCGCCGTGGCTTTCGAGGCAGACCGTCAGCCCGAGCCGCTCCGCGCGTTCGATGATCCTCGGCAGGTTCCTGCGGAACTCGCCCAAGCGCCCTACCGGGCCCGAATTGGTATTAATGACCGTGCAGCCGATACCGGCAGCCAGATCCATCTTTTTTAGAAACCCCTCCAACTCAGCGTCCTGCGTCAGATCCACATGTCCGGCAAACGCGTACGCAGATAATTTATTTTGCCCCATCATGTCCGACAAGGATTCTATGAACCCCGGCGTGATGTCCCCCGGTACGATGTGTTCGCACATCCCGGCAATCGATGCGATCTCCACGCGGTCAAACCCGCACTCCGACGCGATGCGCAGCGCCTGTGGCAGGCTGTAGCCCTTTGCTATGTTAGTGACAAAAGAAACCGACTCAAATATAGCCATTTTATGCTCCTAAAACTTTTAATGCCATGAATTATACATTACCGCCCACGCCTCGGCAATGCATCGAACAAATCTCGGCAACGCATTGACCACATCTCACAATGCATCACCCACGTCTCGACAATGCCATAACCAACACCACAACCACCGCCCGCAGCCATCGCGCTCCTAACTAAACATTGACAATGCGCCGATTTATTGCTAAAATTTTAGAGTTGATACAGTGTTCACACCGTTTGCGCGCCATTAGCTCAGTTGGTAGAGCAATTGACTCTTAATCAATGGGTCCCGGGTTCGAGCCCCTGATGGCGCATGGCAGAAAGACCCTATAGCCGCAAAGGCTGTAGGGTTTTTTATCTGCTCGCGTTTACCCCCACCTGCCACTTTCACCTATAAAAGCAGCAGTGAGATAATGTCAATGTAGGGTGCGACGCCCTCGGCGCACCGCAGAAAGACGTGACCGCCATTCATTTGAAAAATGGGTCGGGTTTCGGCAGCATCACAATTTATAATTTGTTGTCAATTTTTAAGTGGTTAAGATGCTTGATTTAGTACATAATAAGATATAGAATAAATAAAGGCAAAACACGGATATCTTACCTTTGACTCATAATTGCCGCGTTCGTGGCAGACATCGGTTGATGAGCAATCCGGTTCGCATTTCGGCTATCCGAATATCCGGCTTGTTACAATAACACAATTTAAACATCATACAAATGATAGCTCATAGTATGTAATCGATGTAAAAATCATAATCAAATTGGATGTGATGTTAGTATGGAGTTGGAAAAACTCTATTTGACGATTATCAATAATCTGTTGGACGGCGTCTATTTTGTCAACAAAGACAGGCGCATCACTTTCTGGAACGATGCCGCAGAAAATATCACAGGCTACAAAGCCGACGAAATAGTGGGCCAGTGCTGCCAGGACAACCTGCTCAACCACATTGACAGCGACGGGCGCGCGCTGTGCCTTTTGGGGTGCCCGCTGTTCGCGACCATCATTGACGGGCGGCAGCGCAAGGACACAGTGTTCTTGCAACACAAAGAGGGGCACAGAATCCCCGTATACATCAATATCATTCCCATGATGGAAGACGGCGCAATCATCGGCGCAATCGAAGTGTTTACGCAAAGCTCATCCGCCATCAATGACAACACCGTCATCCTTAAGCTTTTGGACATGCAGCTCAACAGCGACCTGTCAGGCGTCACGAACCGGGGGAAAACCGAAAGCTATATTGCGTATAGGCTAAATGAGCTGAAAAGATTCCAAAAGGATTTTTGCGTTATTTTCTTTAACATGGACAATTTTAAGCAGTTTAATGACCTCTACGGGCATGAAACGGTAGAAAAGCTGCTAAAAAACGTTTATAAATCCATAAACTATAATATCAGGCCATCTGATTTTTTCAGCCACTGGAGCAGCGATGCGTTTATCGGCGTATTCGAAATAAGCAAAAAATACGAAGCTACGCTGCTCGCGGAAAAAATACGGATACTGGTCGCCGGTTCCGACGTCCCGCACGATTTGAAGAACCTGTCAATCACGGCATCTTTTGGGGTGACGGTCGCGCGGGAGGACGACACGGTGGATTCTGTCGTACAGCGTGCAGACGCGCTTATGCGCCAGAGCAAAGCTAAAAATAAAAACTGTGTGTCTTCAGACGCGTGACAGATGCGTGAAACAAAACGCATGACATAAAGCGCAAGATAACTGGCGCTGTGGCAACAAACGCGTGACATAAAGCGCAAGATAACTGGCGCTGTGGCAACAAACGCGTGACATTAAACCCATGACAACAGGCGCGGCAGCAATATTCGCGTATGTTCGAGTGCGTGAAATCAAGAGCGGCAGCCCGTTGAAATAGTATTTCGCGAACATCTGCGCCAGGTAAAATCAGAAAGGGTAGTGCGCATGTTAATCCGGATGGATGAGCTGATCATTGCGATAACGACAGCGCTTGATATGGTGGAGTGCAATTTGCTTGGCTGCAGCGTCAACCATGGCAAGCGCATTTCAAGCCTGTGCGCCTCCATGGGGCGTAACCTTGGCATGGACGACGACACGCTGTCGGCTTTGACCACATGCGCATTATTTCACGACAACGCGCTCACAGAGTACATTCTCTCCGAGCGCCCCGGCGACGAGCAGGAAATGAACATGCTGCTGCATTGCCGCTACGGGCAGCGCAATATCGGCTCACTGCCGCTGAAGGCCGATTCCAGCGGATTTATTTTATATCACCACGAGCGCGCCGACGGCAAGGGCCCGTTCAATAAAATCGAGGGAGAGTTCCCGCTGGGCGCGGAGCTGATTGCCATCGCAGATATGGTCGACGTGGATCACCACTTGCAAATGGTGCCCATCGACAGCCTGCCGGCAATACGCAAGCAGATAGCGGAGCAGGCGGGCACGCGCTTTACGCGGAGGGCGGCCGCCGCGATGCTGGACGTCCTCGATGAGGAAATGATACTTTCGCTGCGGGAGGACCGCATTGAAGAAACGGTCGCGCGCTCCATCCCGGTTTGGGTCGTAAGCATTGAAGACACGATATCCCTGTCGGTGCTTGCCGCCAGGATCATTAACTATAAATCCATGTACACGATGGATCATTCCACTAAAATCGCCAATATCGTATGGACAATGAGCGGGCATTACAATTTTGATCACGAGATGCGGGCGCAGTTGTACCTGGCGGCGTCCCTACACGACATAGGCAAGCTCAGTACGCCCACGGACATATTGGAAAAGCCCGGCCTGTTGGACGAGAACGAGTTTGACCAGATAAAGGAACACTCCATATGTACGCATGATATGCTTAAAAACATCGTCGGCTTCGAAAATATCTGTAACTGGGCGTCGTGCCACCACGAAAGGCTGGACGGCTCCGGTTACCCGTTTAAAAAGAACGGGGGCGAACTGGACTTCATTTCACGCCTGCTAGCCTGCGCCGATATATATGAAGCAGTCAGCGCGGAGCGCCCATACCACTCCAGCCGAAACCACCGGGACACAATGAAAATAATGTACGATATGGTAAACAAAAATTTGATCGACGGGGGCATCGTAAAAGATTTCGACGCCGTCATGGGCCGAAACTAAGCACCGCCGCATGTCTATAAAACAACCCCGTAAACAGCCGCGTGCGCGATTATGAAAAGAACGCTGCGGCATTTGATTTTAGTGGAGTTTAATGCTAGCCTTTAACCGATCCAAGGACAATCCCTTGCGCAAAATGTTTTTGTAAAAAAGGATAAACGCACAATATCGGTATCATAGCTATAAATATCTGGGCCGATATAACTGTCTTGTTTGAAAGTTTGTTTAAAATCTTCATATCGCTCAAATCGTTAACATTAAACCTTGCTGAGATTATCGTCGATCTCAAATATGTCTGAAGGGGATAATCCTCCGTCCGCTTCATATAGATTATTGGCGTGAACCACTCGTTCCAATGCGCCACAATCATAAATAACGATATGGTAGCGAGCGCCGCTTTAGAGACAGGCAAAATGATGTTAATCAGCGTTGTGATGTGTCCTGCGCCGTCAATAAACGCCGCTTCTTCCAACTCTTTTGGGAGCTGCCGAAAAAAGTTCAACAAAAGTACCACATTGAAAATCGGGACGGCGCCGGGTATGACAAGCGCGAACATAGAACCAATCAGCCCTGTGTTTTTAACGACCAGGAAAGTCGGAATCAATCCGCCGCTAAAAAGGATGGTAACGAGAAAAAACCAAACATACCTGGTCCTTGCGGGAAAAACCTGGCTGCTTTTAGACAAGGGATACGCAACCAAGATAGTCATTGTTATATTGACGGAAAACCCAAGCGCGACGCGCATTACGCTGACCCACATCGCTCGCCAAAAAGCTGTATTGCTGATAATATATTGATATCCAACCGAAGTAAAATTAACCGGCCAGAAAAGCACCTTCCCCTGCTGCACGGCTATATTGTCGCTGAGCGAAAGGGAAAGTATGTTTAAGATTGGCAAAAAGCATAATAATGCCAAAACGGTCAATAATACGGTGTTGAATACATAGAATACCGTGTAGGAAGGCGACATTTTCTTCATAAACCAACAAGCACCCCCTAAAATATCTGATAGTTGGCAAAGCGATGCGCAAGGTAATATGACGAAGAAATAAAAACCAGCGAAACCACGGATTTAAACAGGCCTACCGCCGCACCCAGGCTGTACATCGGAGTCGTGGACTCAAAACTTATCCTGTAGACCCATGTATCTATTATATCTGCCGATCTGTATACGCTGGAGTTGTATAAATTAAAAATTTGATCGAAACCCGCGTTGAGCACATTTTGCAACGACAATACCAGGGTGAGCACAATAATCGGCTGCATGGCCGGCAGCGTGACGTGCCATGTTTGCTTTAAACGGTTGGCGCCGTCCATAATAGCGGCTTCATACAATGCCGGATCGGCGTTTGTGATAGCCGCCAGGTACACGATTGTCCCAAAGCCGAACTCTTTCCATATATTTGTGCCGATGAGCAATGGGACAAAGTGGTCGTTGCTGGATAGAAAAGGCACACTCGCAAGCCCCAGATTCATAGTAAGGAAATTGTTGATTATCCCGTCCGCTGAAAATATTTGTCGGATGACTCCAGCAAGCAGCACCCAGGATATAAAATGGGGCATATATACAATTGTCTGCACGCTGCGCTTTAATGTTTTAAGGCGCAGCTCGTTGAGCATGAGCGCTACAAGCACCGGCACCAAAAACCCGCATGTGAGCTTCAGGAATGCGATAACCACAGTGTTGCGCAGCACGCGTATTGGCTCGCCCATTCGTAAAAGCGTCGTATAGTTGCCCAGCCCAACCCATTCTGACGTCCAAAAAGCTTCGATGCCTTTATATATGTCAAATTTTTGAAACGCCATCACCAGCCCCGCCATTGGCAGATAGCTGTATATGAATACGATTATCACGCCCGGCAGCAGCATCATATGCAGCGGCACGGTACTGAGCGTCGATCGTGGTTTGCGTTTATTGCGTAACAATGCGTTAGACATCGGTTATCTCCTGCGGGCAGGCCGGAGAAAACCCACGGCCTGCCCGCTATCCAGTGTTATTGCTGCGCGTACCACTCGTTGACTTCTTGTGTTATTTTGT